>CAUPRZ010000059.1:0-8718 GCA_963513855.1 uncultured Hylemonella sp. | reverse complement strand
CGCGCCGCAGCGTGGGCACGAGGAAGGAGACGTTGAGGATATGCAACTGGTCGGGCAGGATCTGCTCGGCAAAGCGGCCCTCGAAGTTCATGATGGTGTCAAAGGCCAGGGAGCCGCAGATAAGAGTTGCCATGGGGTCTCGTACTCGTTTCAGTTTCAGGGATAAAAGGCCAGCAGACGGTAACCCGCGATGCGCTCGCCATTGCCATTGGTCTTGACGGTCAGCATCAGCGTGGCCTGGGCTTCGCCCCCCGCGCGGATGACACCACTGCGAACCCCGAGCTCCTCGGGCGGCAGCACACGACGGATCAGCGCATGGTCCAGGGTGTCGGTCAGGGCCAGCTCCACCGCCGGCATGGCCAGGTCCGTGGGCGCATTGTTCTTGAGCGTGAGGCTCAGACGGTAGAGATCGCCCTTGACCTTGCTGAAGGCCGAGCTGTCGATCACCACCGATTCGATCTGGCGCAGCGGCTGGATCTCGCAACCCATCAGCAAGCAGGCTTCCACGATCAGGGGCCGCAGACCGGGTTCGACCGCTGCAATGCGGTCGCGCTCCTGCACCAGCAGTTGCAAGGCCAAGCCAAGCACCAGCACCAGGCTCATGACCAACAGCGTGGCACGCACCAGTGGCCGGTGCCAGCGGCTGGACTTGCGAGTCGTGCGCATGAAGGACAGTTCGGGCGCCGGCTGCGCCTGCGCTGCCGGCGACGGGCTCTGTTGAGATGACGGCCTTTCATCCGCCAGCAGGGGGCGGGTCTCGTCCATGCCGTAGGCTGTGCCCTCGGGCAGGAGGAGGGTGGTGTCGCCCGCCTCGTGTGCCAGCTGGGGTTCGATGCGCTCGGGCGCGGTGGCAGGCTTGGCACGCGACTTACTGGCCGACTTGGGCGCGGGCTCGGTGGCCAGCGCCACAGCCAGTTCGCCCTGAAAATCGGGCGCGGCAGCCGCTTGCTCAGGCACCTCTTGCGCCGCCGCAGCCTCCTGCAGATTGGCCTGGGCGTCGAAGATCTCGTCGCACTTGCCGCAGCGCACCCAGCCTTCGGATATCTTGAGCTGGTCGGGAACGACCTTGAACATCGTGCGGCAGGCGGGGCAGCGTGTGATGAGGCTCATGTCCCCCCGATTGTAGGGGCGAGCCAGAGAAAATCAGTGCCTCAAAAGGCAGCGGTCATCAGCACCCAGCCGTCTTCGCGATCCGCCACAGCCAGCTGGCCGTAGGGTGCATAGGCCAGAGTCAACTCCTCGGCCTGGCGCTCCAGGATGCCGGCCAGCACCAGGGCACCGCCCGGCGCCACACGCGAGCACAGCAGGGGGGCCAGCACCTTGAGCGGCGTGGCCAGGATGTTGGCCAGCACGGTCTGGTAAGTGCCCTGGGCCAGCTCGGGCAAACCGGCATTCAACACCACCCCATTGGCCTCGGCGTTGAGCCGGGTCGAGCTCACGGCGGCCTCGTCGATGTCCACGGCGTCGATGTCGCGTGCACCGAACTTGGCCGCACCAATGGCCAGAATGCCGGAGCCACAGCCGTAGTCCAGCACCCGGCCCAGGCCCTGGGCACCATGCCGCGCGATCCAGCGCAGGCACATACGGGTGGTCGGGTGGGTGCCGGTGCCGAAGGCCAGCCCGGGATCGAGACGGATGATGGTCTTCGCTTGCGCCGGCGGCTCGTGCCAGGTCGGCACGATCCAGAACTCGGGGGTGATGTCGACCGGCGTGAACTGGGACTGCGTCAACCGCACCCAGTCCTGCTCGGGCACCTCGGCCACACCCAGCACACGACAACCGTCGAAGAAATCCTGCGCCTGCAGCAAAGCAGCCGCTTCTTCAGCCGCGGCCTGCGCGGGGAAAAGTGCGATGACACGGGACCGCTGCCAGCCCTCGGCCGGCGGTGGCATGCCGGGTTCACCGAACAGGGCCTGCTCGGCGTCGGTCTGGGCGTCGGCATCCTCAACGCTGATGCTCAGGGCATCCAGCGCGTCCAGCGCCTCGCCCAGAACCTCAACGCGGTCTTGCGGACAGAGCAAACGAAGTTCGTGCATGGGAAATTCCGTCAGTCAGAACCAAAAACCGTGAGCACTCGCGGAACTGGCTTTGCCAGGCCGCTGAGTGCGTCCCCCTGCCACCGAAGGTTGGCGTTCAGGGGGAAGCGGCGTATGCCGCTCAGGGGGTGACCCCCTGCGTGGGTCATCTCTTGTGATGCCGCATCCACTCTTCCAGGTAGTGGATGTTGGTCCCGCCGGCCATGAACTTGGCATCGGCCATCAGCTCACGGTGCAGCGGGATGTTGGTGCTGATGCCTTCAACCAGGGTCTCTGCCAGCGCCGTGCGCATGCGGGCCATAGCCTGCTCGCGCGTGTCGCCGTGCACGATGATCTTGCCGACCATGGAGTCGTAGTTCGGCGGCACGAAATAGTTGGTGTAGACGTGTGAGTCGACACGCACCCCGGGGCCACCCGGCGCGTGCCACATGGTGATGCGGCCCGGCGAGGGCGTGAACTTGTAGGGGTCTTCGGCGTTGATGCGGCACTCGATGGCGTGGCCACGGATCTGGATGTCCTTCTGTGTGAAGGGCAGGCGCTCACCTGCAGCCACCATGATCTGCGTCTTGACGATGTCCACGCCCGTGATCATCTCGGTCACCGGGTGCTCCACCTGCACGCGGGTGTTCATCTCGATGAAGTAGAACTCGCCGTCCTGGTAGAGGAACTCGAAGGTGCCCGCGCCGCGGTAACCGATCTTCTTGCAGGCCGCGACACAGCGTTCGCCCACCTTTTCGATCAGCTTGCGCGGGATGCCCGGCGCTGGCGCTTCCTCGATGATCTTCTGGTGGCGGCGCTGCATGGAGCAGTCGCGCTCACCCAGATAAACTGCGTTCTTGTGCTTGTCGGCCAGGATCTGGATCTCCACATGGCGCGGGTTCTCCAGGAACTTCTCCATATAGACAGCCGGATTGTTGAAGGCGGCACCCGCCTCGGCCTTGGTCATCTGCACGGCATTGACCAGCGCGGCCTCGGTATGCACCACACGCATGCCACGGCCACCACCACCACCCGCGGCCTTGATGATCACCGGATAGCCCACGCTGCGGGCAATGCGCTTGATCTGGGTCGGATCGTCGGGCAGCTCACCTTCGGAGCCGGGCACACAAGGCACACCGGCCTTGATCATGGCCTGCTTGGCCGAGACCTTGTCACCCATGATGCGGATGGACTCGGGGGTCGGGCCGATGAACTGGAAGCCGCTCTGCTCCACACGCTCAGCGAAGTTGGCGTTCTCGCTCAGGAAGCCGTAGCCGGGGTGGATGGCTTCGGCATCGGTCACCTCGGCCGCCGAGATGATGGCCGGCATGCTGAGGTAACTCTGCCCGGACGGGGCTGGGCCGATGCAGACGGCTTCTTCGGCCAGCTTCACGTACTTGGCTTCGCGGTCGGCCTCGGAATAGACCATCACGGCCTTGATGCCCAGCTCACGGCAGGCGCGCTGGATGCGAAGAGCGATCTCTCCGCGGTTGGCCACCAGGATCTTCTTGAACATGGGGTGGCGGCCTTATTCGATGATGAACAGGGGCTGTCCGTATTCCACGGCCTGGCCGTTGTCGCAGAGGATCTGCGTCACGGTGCCGGACTTGTCGGCCTCGATCTCGTTCAGGATCTTCATGGCCTCGATGATGCAAATGGTTTCGCCTTCCTTCACAGCCTGGCCGACTTCCACAAAAGCCTTGGCGCCGGGCGAAGCGGAACGGTAGAAAGTGCCCACCATGGGCGACTTGACCGCATGGCCGCTGGGAGCCGGTGCCGCCGCCGGGGCGGCAGCGACTGCAGGGGCGGCCGCCACGGCCGGAGCCGCGGCAGGCAGGGCCTGGGCGACGGGCATCTGATAGGCCTGGACCATGGCCGGGCCACCCTTGACGATGCGCACCTTGCCTTCGGCTTCCGTGATTTCCAGTTCCGACACGTTCGAATCGGACACCAGATCGATCAGGGTCTTGAGTTTTCGCAAATCCATGGGATCTCCAACGTCGTTATTTCATATGCCATCAATTGAGAATAATTGACGGCAATTTTGAGCCATCTACGGCGAACGCTAGGCGCCGAACTTGAGGCCGGGCGCCATCATAAGCGATCTTGGGGCGCTATTTGAGCTTCAGCCAAAGCGCCAGATCCTGCTCGGAGAGCTTGCCGATTTTACGATGCAATATGGATCCATCACTGCCCACCAGCACCGAGAAGGGCAATCCACCGGCCTGATTGCCCAGATTTTTGCTCAAGGCCAAGCCCTCCATCCCGGCCAAGACGACCGGAAAAGCCAGCGGCTGCCGCCCCAGAAAGGCCTGCACCGGCGCCAGCTTGTCCACGGCAATTCCAAGAACTTGCCAGCCTTTGGGTTTATTTTCCTGATAGAAGGCGTTTAATAAAGGCAACTCCTCCACACAGGGCGGGCACCAGGTGGCCCAGAAATTGATCAGCAGGGGTCGGCCGCGCAGGCTTTGCAGTGCCAGGCGTGGCCCGGCCGGTGTGTCGAATTCCAGCCCCCAGAGTTGCCCCTCCAGGGCCGGATCAACCGCACTGGGTGTGTAGCGCCACCAGGCCAGGCCTGCGCCAGCCAGTCCGGCCACGGCCGCTGCGACGGCATAAAGGGCACGACGGCGCTGGGGCCGGGCCTCTGATTCGTTTTCCACAGAATTCATCAACTTTCTTCTTCCTGAGCCAAAAGCAGACGAACCGCCTGCAAATCTCCACGTGGCGAGCGATTCTTGCTGTCGCGCAGCAAGGCGCCGCGCAGACCATCCAGATCATTCACCAGCAGATGGACTCCTATGGTCTCGCCCAGTTCCCGACAGGGCGCATGGAAACTCAGGGCCTCGACCGGCTGCTGGTGCAGGCCGGTCACGGTCCGCGGCTCGTAGCTGACCCGCAGATCGATCAAGGCGATCTCGGCCGACTTCTCGTCCTCGCAGAACAGCTGCAGGTAGATGTCGGACAGGCGCGTGGCCGTGCCATGCCAGACCGCCCCGCCCAGATGCGGCCGGAAACGCTCCAGCCGCTCCATCCAGTGCAGGGCCAGGCGGCGCAGGGCCAGCAATTCGGCCGGCTGGGTGTCGGCACAGAACAGCGCGATGTGTTCCCGCACCGCGTCCTCCACCATGTCGTTGTCGGGCAGGGCCGTGCGTTGCGGCAGGCCCAGCTGCTTCACGGCACGGCGTTTGGCCGGGCCGTATTCCAGGCCCTCGTCCACCACCATACGCGCCGCAACGGCGGCAATTTCTTCCTGAACACTCACAGCGCGGATTGTGCTCCCCCTGTGAAGTCCCTATAAACCAGACCCTAGAATCGCCCGATGCATATCCACATCCTCGGCATCTGCGGCACCTTCATGGGAGGACTGGCCGCCCTCGCCCGCGAAGCGGGCCACAAGGTCACCGGCTGTGACGCCGGCGTCTACCCGCCCATGAGTGAGCAGCTGCGTGCCCTGGGCATCGATCTCATTGAAGGCTTCGGGGCTGACCAGATGAGCCTCAAGCCCGACATGTATGTGATCGGCAATGTGGTGAGCCGCGCACGCGCCGTCGATGGAAGCCCGAAATTCCCGCTGATGGAAGCCATCCTGGAAGCCGGCGCGCCCTATACCAGCGGCCCGCAGTGGCTGGCCGAACACGTGCTGCAGGGTCGCCATGTGCTGGCCGTGGCCGGTACGCACGGCAAGACCACAACAACCTCCATGCTGGCCTGGATCCTCGAAGCCGCGGGCCGGCAGCCCGGCTTCCTCGTGGGCGGTGTGCCCATGAACTTCGGCATCTCGGCGCGTTTAGGCACCGCGCCAGGGCAAGGCCGTCCGCTCTTTGTGATCGAAGCCGACGAATACGACACGGCCTTTTTCGACAAACGCAGCAAGTTCGTGCACTACCGCCCGCGCACGGCCGTGCTCAACAACCTGGAGTTCGACCACGCCGACATCTTCGACGACCTGGCCGCCATCGAGCGCCAGTTCCATCACCTCGTGCGCACCGTGCCCGGCACGGGCCGGGTCGTGGTCAACGGGCTGGAGGAAAGCCTGGCGCGTGTGCTGCATGCCGGCTGCTGGAGCGAACAGCGCAGCTTCGGCGCGGCCGTCAGCGACTACAGCGCACGCGGCGAACCGCACGACTTTGAGGTGCTGCAACTGGGCAAGCCGGTGGGACACGTGTTGTGGTCACTGAGTGGTGTGCACAACCAGCTCAACGCCCTGGCCGCCATCGCCACGGCGGAACACGTAGGCGTGAGCCCTGCCGATGCGGCCCGGGCCCTGGGCGAGTTCCAGAACGTGCGGCGACGGATGGAAGTACGTGGCACGGTGCGCGACATCACTGTCTACGACGACTTCGCCCACCACCCCACGGCCATCCGTACCACCGTGAACGGCCTGCGCCGCCAGGTCGGCAAGACGGCCCGCATCCTCGCCGTCTTCGAGCCGCGCAGCAACACCATGAAACTCGGCACCATGAAGGCCCAGCTGCCCTGGAGCCTGGAAGAAACCGACCTGGCCTTCTGCCACAGCGGCGGCCTGGGCTGGGACGCGCGCGAGGCCCTGGCCCCCATGGGCACGCGTGCCCAGGTGGCCGACAGCATCGATGAACTCGTGCGTCAGGTCGTCGCCGCAGCCCGCCCGGGCGATCAGCTGCTGTGCATGAGCAACGGCGGCTTCGGCGGTGTGCACCAGAAACTGCTCGAATCGCTACAAAAAGCGTAGCAATTCGAGCTGACGCGCCATTCAGCGTGCGCGTCGTGCCTTCACGGCGTCGGACAGCACCTGCAGGCTCTCGATCGAGTCGTCCCAGCCCAGGCAGGCATCGGTGATGCTCTTGCCGTATTCGAGCTTGCTCGCGTCATCCTTGCCCGGCGTGAACTTCTGCGCGCCGGCGTTCAAGTGGCTTTCGAGCATGACACCGAAGATGGAGCGCGAGCCACCCGAGATCTGGCCACCAATGTCGCGCGCCACCTCCAGCTGCTTCTCGTGCTGCTTGCTGCTGTTGGCGTGGCTGCAGTCCACCATGAGCGTAGCCGGCAGCTTGGACGCCTCCAGCTCCTTGCAGGCCGAAGCCACGCTGGCTGCGTCGTAGTTCGGCGTCTTGCCGCCGCGCAGGATGACGTGGCAGTCCTTGTTGCCATTGGTCTGCACGATGGCGACCTGGCCATTTTTGTGCACCGACAGGAAGTGGTGGCCGCGCGCGGCCGCCTGAATGGCGTCGGTGGCGATACGGATGTTGCCATCGGTGCCGTTCTTGAAACCGATGGGGGCCGACAGGCCCGAGGCCAGTTCGCGGTGCACCTGGCTTTCCGTGGTGCGCGCGCCGATGGCGCCCCAGGCGATCAGGTCACCGATGTACTGCGGCGAGATCACATCCAGGAACTCGCTGCCCGCGGGCAGGCCCAGGCGGTTGATCTCGATCAGCAGCTGGCGTGCGATGCGCAGGCCCTCGTCGATGCGGTAGCTCTCGTCGAGGTAGGGGTCGTTGATCAGGCCCTTCCAGCCCACGGTGGTGCGCGGCTTCTCGAAGTACACCCGCATCACGATTTCCAGCGTGTCCTTGTACTTCTCGCGCTGCACCTTGAGGCGGCGGGCGTACTCGACGGCGGCGGCCGGGTCGTGGATGGAACAGGGGCCGATGATGACCAGCAGGCGGTCGT
The DNA here is from genome assembly GCA_963513855.1 of uncultured Hylemonella sp. Classification (GTDB taxonomy): domain Bacteria; phylum Pseudomonadota; class Gammaproteobacteria; order Burkholderiales; family Burkholderiaceae_C; genus Hylemonella. Next base: position 1,057 of record CAUPRZ010000059.1, on the reverse strand, counting down.
CCTTGCCGGCCATGATGTTGTGGATGGCGTGGCGGGTGTGGGAGATCAGGCTCTCCACAGGCGTGCCGCTGATGGGGAAAAAGCGGATCAGATGTTCGGGCGGGGGCAACACGGTGATGTCCTTGATGCGTTGATCGTCGGTGCGGCTGGTCTTGTCACCGGGATGCGCATACCAGGGGTCGGTCGCTTGGGCTTGGGTCGTCATCGTGTTCTCCTGATCTTGGGTTGTGTGCCGGGCAAAAAAAAACCGCCGGCTGGGCCGGCGGTTTTGGAATTCGGGACGTTACTTCTAGGGACGTTCAGAACTCTCTCTCGCCGGCGGCGTGTGAGATCCAAAAGTAGCTAAAAAAGTAGGAACGGGTCGAAACCATGGATTCAATATAGCACAGAAAAACAGCCGATCTGGCCTCAGGCAGTACCGCCCACGGTCAGTCCGTCGATGCGCAGGGTGGGCTGGCCCACCCCGACCGGCTCACTCTGGCCTTCCTTGCCGCAGGTGCCTACGCCGCTGTCGAGCTTCATGTCGTTGCCGATCATGGTCACGCGGGTCAGGGCATCGGGGCCGTTGCCCACCAGGGTGGCGCCCTTGACCGGGTAAAGGATCTTGCCGTTTTCGACCCAGTAGGCCTCGCTGGCCGAGAACACGAACTTGCCCGAGGTGATGTCCACCTGACCGCCACCAAAGTTGGGGGCGTAGAGACCGCGTTCGATGCTGGCCACGATCTCTTCCGGCGCCTTGTCACCGCCCAACATATAGGTGTTGGTCATGCGCGGCATCGGGACGTGGGCGTAGCTCTCGCGCCGGCCGTTGCCGGTCGGGCCGGTCTTCATGAGGCGCGCGTTCAGGGAATCCTGGATATAGCCCTTGAGGATGCCGTCCTCGATCAGCACGTTGCGCTGGGTCGGGTTGCCTTCGTCGTCGACGTTGAGCGAACCGCGACGGTCGGCGATGGTGCCGTCGTCCAGCACCGTCACCCCCTTGGCAGCCACACGTTCGCCTATGCGCCCGGCAAAAGCGCTCGAGCCCTTGCGGTTGAAATCACCCTCCAGACCGTGG
>CAUPRZ010000058.1:0-8737 GCA_963513855.1 uncultured Hylemonella sp. | reverse complement strand
CTGAGCATGCCCATGATCCGCTCTTGCGTCTTGGGGTGGACGATGAGCGAGCAAAAGGCCTGGCGCTCCAGGGCCATCAGATACTCCTCGCTCACCAGGGTGCCGGCGTCGACGTCACCGCCGCAGACCACGTTGGCGATCAGGGTGGCGATATGGAAGTCGTGTGCGCTGACAAAACCACCGTCGCGCATATTGACCAGCTGGGCCTTGATGGTGGCCAGGCCGTTGCGGCCCGCCACCGGGAACAGGCGCTTGTGCGGGGCGCGCCAACCGCCCTGGTACATGGCACGGGCTTCGTTGAGCGCGGTGTAAAGCAGCTCGTCCTTGTTGGGCACAACGAGGTCGCTGTCCAGCAGATAACCCAGCTTGCGCGACTCCAGCGCGCTGGTACCCACCTTGGCCATGGCCGCGGCGGTGAAACCTTCGGTCAGGAAGGGCAGGATGTCCTTGCCGGTGGAGGTGGCCATGTTCTCGGCCGCGCGGCGCGCGATATAGGTCAGGCCGCCGGCGCCGGGCACCAGGCCCACACCGACTTCGACCAGGCCGATATAACTTTCCATCGCGACCACACGGCGTGCGGCGTAGACCGCCAGCTCACAGCCGCCGCCCAGGGCCATGCCGCGTACGGCCGCGACCACCGGCACGCCCGCATACCGCAGGCGCAGCATCATGGTCTGCATTTCCTGTTCCGCGCCTTCGATGGCGCCCACACCCGCGACCATAAAGGCCGGCAGGGTGGCTTGCAGGTCAGCGCCCACGCTGAAGGGCTCGTCGCCGGACCAGATCACCAGGCCCTGGTAATCGGCTTCAGCCAGTTCGACCGCGCGTGTCAGGCCTTCGACCACGCCGGGGCCGATCGCGTGCATCTTGCTCTTGATGCTGGCGATCAACACACTGCCGGTCACGGCCTCGCGGTTCTCGTCCAGCGTCCAGATGCGGATGGCCTCGTCTTCGTGCAGGGTCTTGCCTGCGGTCTTGTGGTCGGCCGAGCCATCACCCAGCAGGCCTTCGCGGAAGTACTGGATGCCATAGACCGGCAGCTGGCGACGCGGCTGGAACTTGCCGGTCGTCGGGTTGAAGGAGCCCTCAGGCGTGTGCACACCACCGGCCTTGGCCACCGGGCCTTCAAACACCCACTTGGGCAGCGGCGCCTTGCTCAGCGCCTTGCCGGCAGCTATGTCTTCCTGGATCATCTGGGCGACTTCTAGCCAACCGGCCTGTTGCCAGAGCTCGAAGGGGCCTTGTTTCATGCCAAAGCCCCAGCGCATGGCCAGGTCCACATCGGCCGCGGTGTCGGCGATGGTGGCCAGATGCACGGCGGCGTAATGGAAGCTGTTGCGCAGGATGGCCCAGAGGAAACGGCCCTGCGCGCCTTCGGCGTTGCGCAGGAGTTTCAGGCGCTCACCAGCCGGCTTCTTGAGCATGCGCTCGTAGACCGCATCGGCCTTCTCGCCGCCGGGCACGTATTCCTTGGCTTCGAGGTCAAAGCGGAGGATGTCGCGGCCGACCTTTTTGTAGAAACCGGCCTTGCTCTTCTGGCCCAGGTTGCCCATCTCGATCAGGGTCTTGAGGACCGGCGGGGTGCCGAAGCTGGCGTAGAAGGGATCGCTCTTCTCGTCCAGGTTGTCCTGCAGGGTCTTGACCACGTGGGCCATGGTGTCCAGGCCCACCACGTCGGCGGTGCGGAAGGTGCCCGAACTGGCGCGGCCCAGCTTCTTGCCCGTGAGGTCATCGACCACGTCGTAGCTCAGGCCGAAGTTCTCGACTTCCTTCATCGTGGCCAGCATGCCGGCGATACCGACGCGGTTGGCGATGAAGTTGGGCGTGTCTTTGGCGCGCACCACGCCCTTGCCCAGGCCGCTGGTGACAAAGGTCTCGAGCTGGTCCAGGATGATGGGCTGTGTCGTCGGGGTGGCGATCAGCTCCACCAGGTACATATAACGCGGCGGGTTGAAGAAGTGGATGCCGCAGAAGCGCGGCTTGATCTCTTCGGGCAGCACCTCAGACAGCTTGGTGATGGACAGGCCCGAGGTGTTGGAGGCGACGATGGCGTGCTTGGCGATGTGCGGCGCGATCTTCTTGTAGAGATCGAGCTTCCAGTCCATGCGCTCGGCGATGGCCTCGATGATGAGGTCGCAGTCCTTGAGCAGACCGAGGTTCTCTTCATAGTTGGCGGCCTGGATCAGACCGGCGTCGTCAGCCACGCCCAGGGGCGAGGGCTTGAGCTTCTTGAGGTTGTCGATGGCCTTGGTGACGATGCCGTTTTTCGGGCCTTCCTTGGCCGGCAGGTCGAACAGCACGACCGGCACCTTGACATTGACCAGATGGGCGGCGATCTGCGCGCCCATCACGCCGGCGCCGAGCACGGCGACTTTGCGGACTTGGAATCGGGACATGGTTTTCTTTCCGTAAAGAGCGTTTATTCCACCCGCACCCAGACCTGGGTACGGTAGAAGGGGCCGATATAACCCCGCATTTCCAGTTTCTTGCCGCCCTCGATGGGCTTGAGGCGGCTGCGGTAGGTCTTGCCGTTGTTCGGGTCGACGATCTGCCCACCTTCCCAGACCTCCTTGTTGTCGGGGCTCTGCTGCAGGCCCCGCAGGATGGTCATGCCCAGCACGGGCTTGCCCTTGCGGTCATCCGTGCACTTGTCGCAGACCACATCCGGCTTGGTGTCGGGGTCCAGGAACTTCTCGATCGGTCCCGAGTAGACGCCGTTGGACTCCTTGATGCGCACCAGGGACTTTTCCTTCTGGCTGTCGTCGTCGATGGTCTTCCACAGGCCCGCCGGTGTGGGCTGGGCCTGGACGACGCTTGCAACCAACAACAGCAGCGCAGCAATGCCCCAAGCGCGAGCACCCGTGGAACCGGCTTTGCCGGGCCCCTGGGTGCGCCCCCCTTGGGGGGAGGTGCCGCAGGCGCTTCGGGGGGGCATCATGTTCATGCCAGCGCGAGGTCGGTGTCCATCAGGACCTTGGAGCCGGCACGGGCGGTGCGCATCAGCGACGCGGTCTCGGGGAAGAGCTTGGCGAAGTAGAAGCGCGCGGTCTGCAGCTTGGCCTGGTAGAAGGGGTCGGTGTTGCCAGCGGCAATTTCCTTCAGCGCGACCGAGGCCATGCGGGCGAAGAAATAACCGAAGACCAGGTGGCCGGCCACGCGCAGGTAGTCCACGGCGGCGGCGCCCACTTCGTCGGGGTTCTGGAAACCCTTGAAGCCGACTTCGGTGGTGAACTTGGTCATCTGGTCGCCCAGGACGGCCAGGGGGTTGATGAACTCGGCCATCTTCTCGTTCACGCCTTCGGCTTCCACCAGCTGGCCCACCAGCTTGCCGAACTTCTTGAGCGTGGCGCCGTTGTTGCCCAGGATCTTGCGGCCCAGCAGGTCCAGCGACTGCACGGTGTTCGTGCCTTCGTAGATCATGTTGATGCGGGCATCACGCACGAACTGCTCCATGCCCCATTCCTTGATGTAGCCGTGGCCACCGAAGACCTGCTGGCACATGACCGTGGCTTCAAAACCGTTGTCGGTCAGGAAGGCCTTGATGATGGGGGTCAGCAGGGCCAGCATTTCGTCGCTGTCCTTGCGCACTTTCTCGTCGGGGTGGTACAGGTGCTGGTCCAGCAGCAGGGCGCAGTAGCAGGCCAGGGCACGGCCGCCTTCGGCGTAGGCCTTGGCAGTGAGCAGCATCTTGCGCACATCGGGGTGCACGATGATGGGATCGGCGTCCTTGTCCTTCGCCTTGGTGCCCGAGAGGCTGCGCATCTGGATGCGGTCCTTGGCGTAAATCAGGGCGTTCTGGTAAGCCACTTCGGTCAGACCCAGGGACTGGTTGCCCACGCCCAGACGGGCGGCGTTCATCATCACGAACATGGCCTGCAGGCCCTTGTTGGGCTGGCCCACCAGGGTGCCGACCGCGTTTTCCAGAATCATCTGGCAGGTGGAGTTGGCATGGATGCCCATCTTGTGCTCCAGGCCGCCGCAATAGATGCCATTGCGCGTGCCCAGGGAGCCATCTGCCTTCACGTTGTACTTGGGCACGGCGAACAGGCTGAAGCCCTTGCTGCCCTTGGGCGCGTCGGGCAGGCGGGCCAGCACCAGGTGCACGATGTTCTCGGCCAGGGCGTGTTCACCGGCGCTGATGAAGATCTTGGCGCCGTTGAGTTTGTACGTGCCATCGGCTTGCGGCTCGGCCTTGCTGCGCAGCATGCCCAGGTCGGTACCGCAATGGGGTTCGGTCAGACACATGGTCCCGGTCCACTCGCCACTGACCAGCTTGGGCAGGTAGAGCTTCTTCTGCTCGTCGGTGCCGTGGGCATGCAGGGCCTCGTAGGCGCCGTGCGAGAGGCCTGGTTCGCCGAGTTCATCATTTCGTAGATGCACTGGTTCAGCACAAAGGGCAGGCCCTGGCCGCCGTAGTCCGGGTCGCAGCTCAGCGCAGCCCAGCCACCTTCCACGTACTGGGCGTAGGCTTCCTTGAAGCCCTTGGGCGCCTTGACCTCGTGCGTGGTCTTGTCCAGCTTGCAGCCTTCTTCGTCGCCGCTGATGTTGATCGGGAAGATCACATTGGCCGCAAACTTGCCGCCCTCTTCCAGCACCGCGTTGATGGTGTCGGCATCGGTGTCGGCGTGACGCGGGATCTGCTTCAGGGCGTCGGTGACATTGAGCACTTCGTGCATCACGAACTGCATGTCGCGCAGGGGCGGGTTGTAGCTGGGCATGGCGTTACTCCTGTTTGGATGAGGTGGCGGTTTTGGAAGTCTTGCGGACCGGCTTGACGCTGACAGCCTTCGGTGTCACGGTCTTGACGGCCCCGGGTTCGGCCCCGTAACGGGCCAGGATCTGCTCGAAGGCCTTGTTGGCACGCGCTATGGATCCGGGGGTCTTGAGGAAACGGGCTTCGTAGTGCACGGCGAGGATCAGGCCGTGGATTTCAAAACAGATCTGGCCCTCGTCGGCATCGGCGGCGAGCTGGCCTTCTTCCTTGGCCTGGACCACGGCACGCTGCACGGCGGCCAGCCAGATCTTGACCGAGCTGGCCAGGGCGTCACGCACGGGGCCGGGGCGGTCGTCGAAGTCCACAGCGCCGCTGATGAAGATGCAGCCGGACTGGATTTCCACGGTCACACGTTTCATCCAGTTGGAAAACAGGGCCTGCAGGCGCGGCAGCCCGCGCGATTGCTCCAGCGCCGGGTAGAAGATTTCCTGCTCGAAGCGGGCGAAGTACTCGCGGGTCACCGAGATCTGCAACTCCTCCCGCGAACCGAAGTGGGCGAAGACACCGGACTTGCTCATGCCCGTGACTTCGGCCAGCACGCCGATGCTCAGGCCTTCCAGGCCGATCTGGGCCGCCAGACCCAGGGCCGCATCGATGATGGCCAGCTTGGTTTGCTGGCCTTTGTGCAGGGCACGCCCCTCGCTCGCCGCAGGGCGGGCGCTGTTGCGCGGGGTTTTGCTAGCCAGGGGAACGACAGCCATGGTTTGAAAATAAAACGAACGGTCGTGCTATTTTGCATCAAAAAACCCGCCCGTCAACCCAACGGCTGCAAAAAGAATACGCCGGCTCAAGGCCGGCGTCCAGTCGGTAGATCCCGAGGCTCAGGTCCGCCGGAAGGGCAGGACGCGCTGGGTCTGGGTGCCCAGGCCCTCGATGCCCAGGGTCATGACGTCGCCAGCCTTGAGGAAACGCTGCGGTTTCATGCCCAGGCCCACGCCAGGCGGGGTGCCGGTGATGATGACGTCACCCGGCATCAGGGTCATGTACTCGCTCAGGTGGCTGACGATCTTGGCCACGCTGAAGATCATGGTTTTGGTGTTACCGGTCTGCATGCGCTGGCCATTGACGTCCAGCCACATGGCCAGTTTCTGAGGGTTGGAAATCTCGTCTTTCGTCACCAGCCAGGGGCCCAGGGGGCCGAAGGTGTCGCAACCCTTGCCCTTGTCCCACTGCCCGCCGCGCTCCAGCTGGAACGCGCGCTCGCTGACGTCGTTGGACAGGCAGTAGCCGGCCACATGGTCCAGCGCCGCCTTTTGCGTGACGTGACGCGCCATCTTGCCGATGACCACACCCAGTTCCACCTCCCAGTCACCTTTGACCGAACCCTTGGGCAACATGACGTCGTCGTCGGGGCCCTGGATGCAGCTGATGGCCTTGGTGAAGACGATGGGCTCCTTGGGAATGGGCATGCCGGCTTCCTTGGCATGGTCGCTGTAGTTCAGGCCGATGGCGATGAACTTGCCGACGCCCGCCACGGGGCAGCCCATGCGCGGCTTGCCGCGCACCAGAGGCAGTTTGTCGGTCTTGAGCTTGAGCAGCTTGCCCAGCACGGCGTCCGTCAGCTGGGCCGGGCCGATGTCCGGCAACAGGCCGCTGAGGTCGCGCAGCTTGCCGGCAGCATCAATGAGGCCGGGCTTTTCCCGACCCGGATTGCCATAACGCACGAGTTTCATGAAATCTCCTTGTTTTTATGGGACCCGGCGCAAGGGCCGCGCAGCCAACCGCTCAGCGCAGCATCTGGCCCAGACTGGCGTCAAGATGCTCGGTCGGCGTACGGCGGAAGCCCGAACGCGCAAAACGCTGCAGGCGGCCGACCACAAAAGCCGTGAGCACCGAGGCCTGGACCTGGGCGTCAGCCGTGGGCGTCGCGGCAGCCGCGGACGCACCTTCACGCAGGCATTGCTTGAGCGTAGCCTCGATCTTGTCGAAGAACTGGTTCATGCGCTGCTGCAGACGCTCGTTCTCATAGACCAGGGCGTCGCCCACCATGACGCGCACCATGCCCGGGTTCTTCTCGGCAAACTGCAGCAGCATGGTGACCACCTTGCCCGCATGGCGGGAGCCGGCGGACGGATCTGTAGCGCCGGATTCGCGCTCGGCGATCTGGTTGACCAGGGAAAAAACCGCCTGCTCGATGAACTCGATCAGCCCTTCGAACATCTGCGCCTTGCTGGCAAAGTGCCGGTAAAGCGCGGCCTCACTTACCTCCAGCTTGGCGGCCAGAGCGGCCGTGGTGATGCGTTCGGCACCCGGTTGCTCCAGCATGCTGGCCAGGGCCTGCAGGATCTGGATGCGGCGCTCACCCGGCTTGGGGCGTTTGCGGGCCGGAGTGGTAGCGGTGTCAGCGGCTTCGGTGGCGGGGGTTTGATCGGCGTCAGACATGGTGTTCGGCTATCCCTTTTTTTGATTCTCGCACAGTGCCAGCTAGGGGTTAGTCCTCAGTGGCCGCCCACTCCGCAATGGCAGGCGCGGGCCTGCGGGAAGACGCAGAGATCGTGCCACATCCGGTCAGTGGGACCGGATCATCGTGCCGTAGGCCTGGTCGGTCAGGATTTCCAGCAGCATGGCGTGCGGCACACGACCGTCGATGATGTGCACGGCGTTCACGCCGCTCTTGGCGGCGTCCAGCGCGCCGGCGATCTTGGGCAGCATGCCGCCCGAGATGGTGCCGTCGGCCACCAGTTCGTCGATGCGTTTCATGGTCAGCTCGGTCAGCAGCTGGCCCTGTTTGTCCAGCACGCCGGGGATGTTGGTCAGCATGAGCAGCTTTTCGGCCTGCAGCACGGTGGCCAGCTTGGCGGCCACCACATCGGCGTTGATGTTGTAGCTCTCATTGTGTTCGCCGAAACCGATGGGACTGACCACCGGTATGAAGGCGTCGTCCTGCAGAGCCTTGACCACGCTGGGGTCGATGGACTCGATGTCGCCCACCAAACCGACGTCATGCACCTTGTTCGGGTCATTGGTATCCACCAACCTGAGCTTCCTGGCGCGGATCAGGCCGCCGTCGCGCCCGGTCAGGCCCACGGCCTTGCCGCCAGCCTGGTTGATCAGGCCCACGATGTCCTGCTGCACCTCGCCAGCAAGCACCCACTCGACCACTTCCATGGTCTCGGCATCGGTCACGCGCATGCCCTGGATGAACTCGCCCTTCTTGCCCAGGCGCTTGAGGGCCGTCTCGATCTGGGGCCCGCCGCCATGCACCACCACCGGGTTGATGCCCACCAGCTTGAGCAGCACCACGTCCTCGGCAAAAGCCGCCTGCAGGGCCGGATCGGTCATGGCGTTGCCGCCGTATTTGATGACCATGGTTTTGCCATGGAACTTGCGGATGTAGGGCAGGGCCTGGGCCAGGATTTCGGCTTTGGCGTGAGGGGCGGTGGGCGAGGGGGTGGTCATGGTCGGATCATCTGGAAACTGGTTGCAATTGTGCCGCATGCCCCTCGGCCTCAGCGGCGCAACCAGCGCGGGACCTTGAACCGCACCAGCATCAGGTAGGCTGACACATAGAGCATCACAAACAAGCCGCAGCAGAGCATCAGTACTGCCGTGTTGTTCCAGAAAAGCACGGCGGGAAAGACAGTCAGCAGAGTGAATCCCCAAAGATAAGGTGAGGTCCGGTTGTTGCGCATCAGCATGCGCCGCGATTCGTCGTCGTGAAACACGCCCCGCACAATACGGCGATAGATCAGCTGGTGAAAGTGCAGGGCATCCGCCACACCGGGGGAGATACCCCGCGCCCACTTGCGGTAAATGGAAAACACGGTCTCCCAGACCGGATAGATCAGCAGCAGCATGGGAAACCAAGGCGACACCTGCTCGTGACGCTGGACAAGCGCCACACTAACCACCGCTGTCACCACCCCCCACAGATAAGCCCCGCCATCACCGGCAAAGATCAATCCCCGTGGATAGTTCCACACCAAAAACCCCCCCGTCGCACCCACCATGCACAAGACACTG
>CAUPRZ010000057.1:0-8850 GCA_963513855.1 uncultured Hylemonella sp. | reverse complement strand
CCCAGGGTGGCTTCGGTCGCCTGGATCTGGCGGTTGATATTGGATTCGGACACGTGGTCCAGATCGATCAGCGTGAGCCGGCCCACGCCGCTGCGCGCCAGCGCCTCCACGGCCCAGGAGCCGACACCCCCCACCCCCACCACAGCCACATGGGCCGTGCGGATGCGCTGAGCACCAGCCACGCCCTAGAGGCGGGCCAGGCCGCCGAAGCGGCGCTCGGCGGTGTCCACGGCTGCTGTCATGGTGTCAGGCCAAGCGCTCCAGGCGCCAGATCTGGTATTTGAAACCCAGCACGGCGCCGGCCACGATGGCCGCGAAGGCGACGATGCTGTTGAGGCCCAGGGTGGACAGGCCGGTCAGGCCCTGACCGATGGTGCAACCCATGGCCGTGACCCCGCCCACGCCCATGAGCACGGCGCCCACCAGATGGTTGCCCACGTCCTCGGTGCTGCCGAAACCCTCCCAGCGGAACGTGCGGCTCCACAGGGCCATGAGCGCCGAGCCCACGATGACACCAAAGACCGAGACGATGCCCAGCGTGAGCACCTTGCTCTTGTCGCTGTAGAACATGAGCCAGTCCAGGGTGTAGGACACCGGGGCCACAAAGCTCATGGCCTCGGCACGGCCCGAGTTGGTGGCCAGATAGACCTCTTCCAGCGTCTCGGGGTGCTCGGCCAGATGGCCCAGATGGCCACTGACCCACCACATGGCCACGATGATGCCGCCGATGCCCAGGCCAGCCAGCAGGTTGTCCACGGTCAGGAACTCGGGCCCACGCAGGGCCCAGACCGCCAGGGCCAGACCGATCAGCAGGCCCAGCACCAGCAGCATCAGGGCCGGCGTCTGGCCCAGGGGACCGGCCAGCACCTGCGGCAGGCTGGCCGTGGCGGGAAAGTCGACCGTCACCCGGTCCACCGAAGCCACCCGCACGACGGCGGTGATGCCCTTGAGCGTGGCAAAACCGGCCCAGCCCATGACCAGCAGCACGACCAGGGCCTTGAGACTGCCACCACCCACACGCACCAGGGTCTTGCTGCCGCAGCCCGAGGACAGCACCATGCCGAAGCCGAACATCAGGCCCCCAACAGCTGCCGACAGCCAGAACCAGCGGTTACCGCCATGCAGGGTCTTGGCCGGATCCACCAGGCCCGCATAGGCCAGCAGCGCGAAGCCGGCCATGGCGACACCGATGGCCAGGCCCCACTGCCGCATGCGCGTCCAGTCGCCGATATTGATCACGTCGCTGACCGCACCCATGGTGCAGAAATGCGTGCGCTGGGCAATGGCGCCGAAAAGCAGGGAGAGAAAAAAGGACGCACCCAACACCAGGGTGTTGAGTGCGGAGAGGTCGGGGGTTTGCATCCCCGGATTTTACGGCTTGGGGCCGCAGGCCTTATTTATTTCAGGCGCGGCAGGCGCTGCTTGGCAGCGGCGGCGGCTTCGGACTGCGGGTAGGCCTTGATCAGGTCTTCCAGCGTACTGCGCGCCGCCTTGATGTCCTTGAGTTCCACCTGGCAATTGGCGATGGACAGCACGGCTTCGGGTGCCCGCAGATGGTCCGGCGCCTGCGTGAGCAGGTTGCGGAAGTTCTGGATGGCCTCCTTGTAGTCGCGCGTGGCGTACTGGGCATTGCCCAGCCAGAAGAAGGCCGAGGGCACGTAACCGCTGGAGGGGGTGCGCTTGATGAAGTCGGCAAAGGCGGTCTGCGCCTGGCCAAACTCGCCCTTGCGGAACACGCCGAGCGCGGCTTCGTAGTCGCGCTTCTCGGCCGGCTCGGCCAGGAACTCGCGGCCGTCCACCGTGACCTTGGCGGGCTCGAACTTGCGCAGGCGTTCGTCCAGACCCGGAAGCACGTCCTTCTGCAGACGCTGCAGCTCGGCCACACTGCGCGTGAGCTGCTCGTTCTGGCCGACCAGGCGCGTCATCTCGACGCGCAGAGTCTCGATCTGGGTCTGCAGATCCAGCAGGCTGCGGCGGAGCTGGGCGTTTTCTTCCGTCAGACGGTTGACCTGCTCTGAAGAACGCTGCTCCGACTCCACGCGCATGGTCTCCACACGCTGACGCAGTTCGAGGATGGCGCGGCGGGCCTCATCATCATTGAACAGGGCGTGCGCGGCCGGCGCGCCCAGAGCGCAAAACAGCAGCGCAGTCAGACGCAGGGTCTTGTTCATCACGTGCCCGGGCTGGATGATCAGCGGTAGTTGATTTCAGCGCGGCGGTTCTTGGCCCAGGAGGCCTCGTCGCTACCCGCCATGGCAGGCTTTTCCTTGCCGAAGCTCACGGCCTCGACCTGGCTGTCAGCCACGCCCAGCAGGCCCAGCGCACGGCGCACGGCCTCGGCACGGCGCTGGCCCAGGGCCAGGTTGTATTCGCGGCCACCGCGCTCGTCGGTATGGCCTTCGACCACGACCTTGCGGCTGCGGTCGGCACGGATGTAGCGGGCGTGGGAATCGATCAGGGCCTGGAACTCGGGCTTGATGACGTAGCTGTCATAGTCGAAAAAGACCAGACGGGACACGTTGGCCACTTCGGAGCCGGCGGACTTGCTGTCCACCATCGGGGCCACGGTCGTCTGGGCCACGGTGCTGCTGGCACCACCGCTGGCAGCGGCGCCACCACTGGAACGGTCATCCACCGGCGGGTTGTCCAGATTGACGGACGAGCAGCCGGCCATCACCAGGGTGAATGCGCCGAGCAGCGCGAGTTTTTTCATCGACATGTGTAACTCCTGAGGAATTGATTGCTTATAAGTTTGTAGGGAGATCAGTTGGCCGTTTTCTGGAACGGCCCCCAATCGGGTTCGCGGATGTCACCGCCCTGCCCGGCCAGTCTGGCCTTGATCTTGCCATCGATCGTGGTAGTCATCAAAGCCTCACGGCCCTGCTGCTTGGTGGCGTACAGCAAAAGCCTGCTGTTCGGGGCAAAACTCGGGTTTTCATCGGCAGTGGTTTCGGTGAGCGCCGTCACAGCGCCATTGGCCAACTCCATCACATGGAGCTTGAAGACACCACTGACCCGGGAAATATAAGCCAGCCAGCGGCCATCAGCGCTCAGCGCGGGGGAAATGTTGTAAGTGCCGGTAAACGTCACACGCTCGGGATTGCCGCCCGTGGCCGACATGCGGTAGATCTGCGGACTGCCCCCACGGTCACTGACGAAATAGAGGTGCTTGCCGTCGGGCGAATAGGCAGGCTCGGTGTCGATGCTGGAGGACTGCGTCAGACGTTTGGGCTCGGCCCCGGCGGTCGTGACATCCAGGGTGTAGAGCTGGGAGCCACCGTCACGGCTCAGCGTCACGGCCAGGCTGCGGCCATCGGGCGACCAGGCCGGCGCGCTGTTGGAGCCACGGAAATTCGCCACCAGGCGGCGTTTGCCGCTGGCCACGTCGTGGACATAGACCACGGGCTTGCGTGACTCGAAGGACACATAGGCCAGCTGCCGGCCATCCGACGACCAGCTTGGGGAAATGATGGGCTCGGGGCTGCTCAGGGCCGGCTGGGCACTCTCGCCATCGGCATCGGCCACCCAGAGGCTGTAGCGCTGCTCGGCCTTGGTGACGTAGGCGATGCGGGTCGAGAAGATGCCCTTCTCGCCGGTCAGCTTTTCGTAGACGAAATCGGCGATGCGGTGCGCTACCAAGCGCAGATCGGCCTGGGCGATGGCATAACTCTGCCCCCCAAGGTCCTTGCCCGCTACCACGTCCCAGAGGCGGAAACGCACGTCGTAGCGACCATCGGCCAGACGCGCCATGCTGCCGGTCAACAGGGAGTCGGCGCCGGCCTGGCGCCAGGGCACCAGGTCGGGACGGGCGTTTTCGTCGAGCTGACCCGAACGCGCCGCCACGCTGCGGAACTGGCCACTACGCTCCAGATCCGCCTGCACGATGGCGCTGATCTTCTGTGGCGCGGCGTCCTCGCCGCGGAAGGGCGCGAAGGCAATGGGCAGCTGGGTCAGGCCCACACCCGAGACTTCGACGCGGAACTGGGCCTGGGCCGGCAAAGCCAGCACCAGCCAGGCGCACAGCAGGAGGCAGGAAGTCTCAAGCAGACGGCGGAGGGGATTCAGACGATGGCTCATGGGTCCGGTTCAAACAGTACAGGGCGAAATATTTGCCGAAAGCGGCCTGGGCCTGCATGGTACACACTGCAAAGCCCATCGCCCCGTCCAGCACGCCCAGGCGGAAAAAATAACTGCGGATGAAGGCCACCACCGCGGCCGCCGTCGCACGGGCCATGCTGGTCTTCTGCCCCTGCCGGTGGCGCTGCACGGCCCAAGCCTGACTGTACAGCTCCAGCTTGCGCCAGTAGTGGCTGGGTGTCGGGTAGCTGTAGTGCAACAGGGAAGTCTTCAGACGCCCGACCGCATTGCCACCCACCAGTACCCGCTCGTGCACCAGGTCATCGCTGAAACGGGCCACCTCGCGACGGAAAAGCCGCAGCACCAGATCAGGTGTCCAGCCACTATGGTGGATCCACTGGCCACAGAACTGCGTCAGGCGCGGGATCTCCCAGGCGTCAACCATGCCCTGCCCCCGCACCACCGCCAGGATCTCAGCCTGCAACTCGGGCGTCACCCGCTCATCCGCGTCGATGGAAAACACCCAGGGATGGCTGGCCAGGGCCAGGGCACGGTTTTTCTGCGGCCCGAAACCGGGCCAGTCTGAAGTGACGTGGACATGAGCCCCCAGGCGATGCGCGATCGCCACGGTGTCGTCCGTGCTGCCCGAATCCAGCACCACGATCTCGTCGGCGAAAGCGACCGAACGCAGACAGGCCTCGATGTTGGCGGCCTCGTTTTTGGTGATGAGGATGACGGAGAGAGAAGACAAAAGATCTACAGGAAATGAGGGGACTATGCAGCAATCGATCCGGCATGACGCTTCGTCAAGGAAGCTAAACAGCCCATAGGATTGTCGCATCCCTGAAGACGGATAATAGCCAACCGAAAAAATGAAACCACGATGACTGCCTCTCGAATCAATCTTCGCTTGTTATTGGTGTGCATGATGGCAACGGCGGTGGCATTACCTATCGCCATCGTTAGTGTGGCTAAAGTACTGCTGCTGCTCTTCCTTGCAGCTGCGCTTATCACACCAGGCGGCCGCCAAATTGCTCGAGAAGCATGGAAAACGGCTTACGCGATTCGTTGGATTTTTGTCGCCATGCTCGCCTTCACACTCAGCCTATCCTGGGTGGAAGTCACCTGGGCCGAGGCTTTCAAGGCTTTGAGCAAGCATGGCAAGCTTCTTCTCATTCCCATCATTGTCGGCATGATACGTACCCGTCAGGAAGCTTTATTGGCCTTCGCCTGTTTCGGCGCAGCACAGATTTTTCTACTGGCCAGCACCTGGCTGCTGGTGGCAGGCATACCGATTCCCTGGGCTCTTTCGCGCGAACACGCCAGTATGTCCAGCCATGCTGTCTTCTCCAGCTATCTCGACCAGTCCATCATGACGTCGATCGCAGCAGCGGTCGCATGGCATTTGCGTGACCACATGCCTGGTCGCCAGGGAAAACTCATCGCCATCATCGCCATCATCGCCGCCTTCATCTGTGTGTTTTTCATTTTCAAAGGGCGGACGGGACATGTCGTAGCTATTGCCGTGATTTCGCTGGCCTCATTCTGGGAGTTACCCAAGCGATTTCGCTGGGCGATCCTATTGATTGCGCCGCTGCTACTGCTGATACTTCTCGCTGGCTCCAGCAAAGTCCGGGACCGTTTGGAAGAAGTACGCGTGGAAACACTCGCGTTTGACCATAAGGATGATGTCAGGACCTCAACAGGCATACGCCTGAATCTGTGGCAGCGCTCCTTGCAGGCCATGGGGGAGCGCCCGCTGATCGGCTACGGCGTCGGCAGCTGGGAGATGCAGTACAACCGCATGCAGAAAAAGAGCTTCCCCGAGCATCAACCCATCAAAGGCAACCCGCACCAGGAATATCTGCTTTGGGGAGTTGAGTTAGGTGTTGTCGGCATCGCGCTCATCCTGAGCATCTTTATAGCGATCTATAAAGATGCCACTGGCATGTTGGCACCTCATCGGCGTGCCTTGCTCTCCGTCTTGCTGGGACTCGCCCTAGCCTGCCTTTTCAATTGCTCACTTTATGATGCATTGATTGGTGACTTTTTCTGCTTGACGCTCGGACTTCTTTTGGCACTGGGCTTGCGCCCAGGAAGCAATACATCCGATGAGCATGGCAAGCACCACCCATCCTCCCCGAATACCCAAGCTCTAACCGCATGAACCAAGAAACCAACACGACTACGCCTGGTTTGGTCCAGCGCATGAAGCGACTCTGGCCTTACTTTTCCAAACCCTATTCCGCATGGATTGCTGCAGTCGTTGCCACCGTCATCGTATCCATCACCGAACCGATGGTTCCAGCGCTGCTGCAACCCCTGTTGGACCACGGCTTTCAACAAGGCGGATTGGAGCTATGGACAGTTCCCGTCATCATCATTCTCCTGTTCGCAGTACGCGGTTTCTGTGTTTTCCTGGGCCAGCTTGCGCTCGCCAAAGTCGCCAACCTGGGTCTCCTGAACATACGTCAGCGCATGTTCGACAAGCTTCTGACTGCACGTCTGTCCTTGTTCACCCATCAAAGCTCCAGCGCTTTGGCCAACACCCTGGTCTACGAAGTGCAGATGGGGTCCATGATGCTGGTCAATTCGCTGATAAGTCTGGCGCGCGACAGCTTGACCTTGATCGCCCTGCTCAGCTACCTGCTTTATCTAAACTGGAAGCTGACCCTGATTGTTGCTTTCCTGTTCCCGACAGTTGCATTCGTGATGAAGACCCTGTCGAAGCGACTTTTCAAACTCACCAAATCCAGCCAGCAAGCAACCGATGAACTGGCTTATGTGGTCGAAGAGAACGTTTTAGCACATCGCGACATTCGCCTTCAGGCCGCTCAAGCACAGCAAGCACAGCGCTTTTATCAGGTGGGCGAACAACTGAGGCGCCTGACGATGAAGTCCACGGCCGCTTCCGCCGCCATGACACCGCTGACCCAAATCCTCGCGGCCTTCGCACTTTCTGCCGTGATTTCTGTCGCGATCGTGCAAAGCGCTGACAAATCCACATCGGTTGGTAGCTTTGTGGCCTTTGTCACTGCCACCCTGATGCTCATCGCACCGATCAAGCACCTGTCGGAAATCACCATCCCGATCACCAGGGGCTTGGCTGCCATGGAGCGAGGACTCGATCTTCTGGAACTGACCCCCGATGAGGCATCAGGCTCCTACAAGCCTAAACGAGCAGAGGGCGGCATCCGGTTTGAGAACGTCACCGTGCAGTACGAGGGTGCCTCGACACCAGCCATCAACAACCTGAGTCTCACCATCCAGCCAGAAGAAACTGTTGCATTAGTTGGCGCTTCAGGGTCGGGGAAAACCACGCTAGCCAACCTCTTGCCTCGGTTTGCCCCTGTCACCAGCGGCAAGGTGTTTCTGGATGAGCAGGAACTCGGCGAATGGCATCTGGACAGCCTTCGTTCCCAGATCGCCATTGTTAGCCAGCATGTCTTGATGCTGAATGACAGCATCGCCTCCAACGTGGCTCTGGGACAGACCATCGACCGTGAGAAGGTCATGCGTTGCCTGGAAGCCGCCAATCTGCAAAAGCTGATCAAAGACTTGCCCCAAGGCATGGACACGGTCGTCGGGCATAACGCCATGCAGCTCTCTGGCGGTCAGCGCCAGCGACTGGCCATTGCCCGAGCGCTCTACAAAGATGCCCCCGTACTCATCTTGGACGAGGCAACATCAGCCCTTGACACCGAGTCTGAGCGCTTGGTACAGGAGGCACTACAGACACTCATCCAAAAAAGAACCACGCTGGTGATTGCCCACCGCCTGTCAACCATCCAGCATGCGGACCGGATCGTGGTGATGGATGCCGGACGGATCGTGGAGACGGGTACGCATGCCGAGTTGCTGGCCATGAAGGGGGCCTATGCCATGCTGCACCAAATGGGCTTCCCGTCAACGACGGATCCAGCGGTCAGCTCGCCGCCAGCCGAGGCTTAAGCCAACCAAGCCTTGAAGCGGCTCCACTTGAAAGCCCGGGCAAAGTCCGGGCTTTCTTCTGGCTCGGGCAATACGACAGCGTCGGCAATCTGCCCCCTCCTAAGATAGTAACGATCGAACAGGGATGAAGTCACGCCCCATTTACGCATGAACTGTTTACGTCCATTGTTCTTCACGATACGACCCGTGCTTTTACACATGAAGTGGTAAACAAGGCTATCGCCTACGCCCAGGAAAATGCGGCAGCCAGCGGCCCACATCTTCATCGAGAAGTCGTTGTCACTGCTCATGCCAGGACTAAATTCCGTGCTGTAACCGCCCAGTGCATGCCACCATCTGCGATGCACCAGGGTGGGCGGCCAAGTCGCCCCATACCAATCGGGTTTGGTCAACGATGCGTAACGGGACAGGAGTGCCGGCTCGTCAAATGTGTCAGCATCACGACCGAAGTCCTGCACGGCTACGCAGGGATTGCCAGATCCAATCGGCTCGATCATCGTTCCGGAAATCATGAATCCGTCATGCCCCACCGCTATGACCTTGTCTGCCAGCTTGGCATCCCAACCCGGACAGCAGTACATGTCATCGTTCAGGTAGAGGATGAAATCAAAACGCGCCTTGGCTGCCGCACAATTGACCGCCAGGCAAATCCCGATGTTTTGAGCAGAATGGGTGTAATCCAGCCCTTCGGCACGCACCCAATCCAGGGAGCCGTCACTTCCATCATTGACGTGAATGATGATCTGATTCTTGAAAGCACTGTTCTTGCGCAGACTCTGGACACAAAGTTTCAGCAATTCAAGATTGTTCCAGGTCGGAATG
>CAUPRZ010000056.1:0-9056 GCA_963513855.1 uncultured Hylemonella sp. | reverse complement strand
GCATAGACCCCGGTAGGGAAAAGACTCCTGGGCGTGTTTTCCTCGCGCAGCCTGGCGGCCAGCCGGGCCGGATCCGCCAGGACTTCCGGTGTGATGGTCTCGGCGATTTCCACCATCATGTCCAGGCGCAGCTGGACCTTGGTGTCCAGATCACGGGCCACATAGTCCACGGTCGAACTCATGTGCGCGGCCAGCAGTTCTTCCAGTTCGTCGTGCATGACGCTGGTCACCCGCAGAGCCAGCAGCCATAAACCGGCCACCACCAGGGACAGGATGGTGAGCAGCAGACGTGTCTTGAAACTCAGGTGCTTGAAATGCAGAGCCATCATGGATGATTGCGTCAACTGAACGGATACACCGGCATCCTCACCTGAATCTTTTAGGCTGATTCTGCCCGATCCCAGCCCAGAACGTCACGGATCTGCGGCAGGGCGAACTCCGCGGCGCGCTCCCCCTCGGCACTGGTCGAGGCTGCCAGGTGATAGTCCATGGGCGCCACATCGTTGAGGCGCGGGCGGATCAGCACATCGGCCGGCTCCCCGGCCATGCGGCTTTGGGTGATGCGCATCTGCATGATGTTGAGGCTGGTGCTCAGCACGTCCAGCATGGAGGGCATGGGCAGCCCGCCGTCCTTGCCATTGCTGCGGGTCGGCCGCAGGCGGGCCATGATGCCCTGCAGCAGCCCGCCCGAACCGCGGCTGGCCTCTTCATCCTCGGCCGCGCTGGTTTGGCCGGCCACACGGCTGCGGCGCAGCATGATGTCCCAGTTCAGGTCCACGGCGATCACGATGTCCGCGCCCATGGCGCGGCACAGCGAGACCGGCACCGGGTTCACCAGGCCGCCGTCCACCAGCAGGCGCCCCTCGTGCTGGGCCGGCGTGAACAGGCCAGGCAGGGCGATGGAGGCGCGCACGGCATCGATCAGGGCGCCCTCGCGCAGCCAGACCTCGCGCCCGGTGTAAAGCTCGGTGGCCACGCAGGCATAGGGTTTGGGCAGACCCTCGATGCCCCGGTCCTCGTAATGGCTCTTGAAAAAATCCAGCAGCTTGCCGCCCTCGATCAGGCCGCCGCCCATCTTGAAGTCCATGAGCCCGAGCACGGACTTCCAGCTCAGGCTGCGCACCCAGGGCTCGAATTGATCCAGTTCGCCCGCCGCGTAGATCGCCCCCACCAAGGCACCGATGGAGGTGCCACAGATGATGTCGGGCACGATGCCCGCACGCTCCAGCGCGCGGATCGCACCGATGTGGGACCAGCCACGCGCCGAACCGCTGCCCAGGGCCAAGCCAATCTTGCGGGGACGGTGCAGACTCACGGCCGTCGCACCTCAGTCCTGGGGGTCGGTATCACCGGCCGCCGCCCGGGCCTTGCGGTGGCCGTTTTTCGCCAGCAGTTCCACATAAACAGCGGTGGCGCCTTCCTTGGCGGCGGCATCGATCTGCTCGATGAGATTGCCGAAGTGGACGGGGGCGGCCGTGTCGGCGCTGAGGCCGAACTTGCAGTCGAAGTCCCAGAAGTCCACGCCTTCGGGCAGCGCCACGCGCCGCTGGCGTTTGACGTATTTGCGGATGTCGTGCTTGACGGCGTCGAGCACGCGATCGCTGTTTTTGCCCTCGATGATGAGCGGATAGGTTTTGCGCACGGTGGGCCTTGTGATTCGCGAGGGCTAGATTATCGCCGCCTCGCCTGCGCGCAGACTCCAGGGCTTAAACTGGGCGCCCCATCCCGAAGCTCCCCATGCCATTTTCCTCCCTGGGCTTGTCGCCCGCCCTGCTGAGCGCACTGTCTGCCCGGGCCTATACGAGCCCAACACCCATCCAGGCCCAGGCCATCCCTGCCGTGCTGCAGGGGCGTGATGTGCTGGGCTCGGCCCAGACCGGTTCGGGCAAGACGCTGGCCTTTGCGCTGCCGCTGCTGCAACAAGTAGCGCTGGCCCCGCGCGACAAGCCGCGACGCCCCCGCGCCCTCGTGCTGGTCCCCACGCGCGAACTGGCCGCCCAGGTGGGTGAAGAGTTCCGTAGCTTGGCGCAGCACCTGGATGTACCGCTCAAGGTGACCATCCTGTTTGGCGGCGTGTCCATCAACCCGCAGATGATGGGCCTGCGCGGCGGCACCGACATCGTGATCGCCACCCCCGGCCGCCTGCTGGATCTGGTCGACCACAAGGCCCTCACCCTGACGGACGTGCGCGCCCTGGTGCTCGATGAGGCGGACCGCCTGCTGGACCTGGGGTTTGCCGAAGAGCTGGAACGCATCCTGACGCTGCTGCCCCGGCAGCGCCAGAACCTCTTTTTCTCGGCCACCTTCCCGCCTGCTGTGCAGGCCCTGGCGCACACCCTGCTGCAGGACCCGCTGCACATCACGGTCCTGCCGGAGCCGCAGGAGCAACCCGACATCGTGCAACGCGTGATCGCCGTCGATGCGGGCCGGCGCACCCAACTGCTGCGCCAGCTCATAGGCCAGGAGCACTGGAGCCGGGTACTGGTCTTCGTGGCCACCAAACATGCGGCCGAGATCGTGGCCGACAAGCTGCGCAAGGCCGACATCGACGCCGAGCCCTTTCACGGCGAACTGAGCCAGGGCAAACGCACCCAGGTGCTGGCCGACTTCAAGGCCGAACGCCTCACCGTGGTGGTAGCCACCGACGTGGCCGCGCGCGGCCTGGACATCACGCAACTGCCGGTGGTGGTGAACTACGACCTGCCGCGTTCGCCCAGCGACTACACCCACCGCATCGGCCGCACCGGCCGCGCCGGTGCCAGCGGGCTGGCGGTGAATTTCGTCAGCGCCGCCACCGAGGCCCATTTCCGCCTGATCTAAAAGCGCCAGGTCCTGCAGCTGCCGCGTGAGCAGATCCCCGGCTTCGAGCCGCTGGAAACCGCCCCGGCAGCGGTCTCGACGGGCGGCATCAAGGGCAATCGTCCCAGCAAAAAAGACAAGCTGCGCGCTGCTGCAGCCCGCAAACCCTGAGCCGCTCCAGCGCATGCCCGATCTGCTGACCCTGGCCCTGGCCGAACCCATCATTGCGATTGCCTACGTGGTCTTCGGCCTGGTGGGTTTTGGCTCCACCCTGGTCAGCGCGCCGCTGCTGGCCCACCTGCTGCCCGTCTCCACCATCGTGCCCACGCTGGCCCTGACCGATATGGTGGCTTCCTGGTCCAACGGCTGGCGCCTGAGCGAACACGTGGCGCGGCGTGAACTCTGGCGTCTTGTGCCCTGGTTGTGCGCAGGCAGCGTGCTGGGCGCCTGGCTGCTCTTCACCCTGCCGATGAAGTGGCTCATGCCCCTGCTCGGCGCCTTTGTGGTGCTCTATGCCCTGCGTGGCCTCAGGCCGCAGACGCATGCCGTGCGCAAGGAACTCGATCCCCGCTGGGCTTGGTGGTATGGCAGTGTGGGTGGTGTGTTCAGCGCGCTGTTTGGCGCTGGCGGCTGGGTCTATTCGGTCTACCTGCTGCGCCGCCTGGACGACGTGCAGCAGATCCGCGCCACCCAGACCGCGGTGCTGATGTTCAGCTCTGTGATCCGTGTCGCGCTTTTCCTGCTGGCCGGGCGCCTGCTGGAGCCCGAGCTGCTATGGCTGGTGCTGTGCCTGCTGCCCGCTGTGGGCCTGGGCCTGTACATCGGCCACCGTATCAGCCTGCGCCTGGACAAAAAACGCTTCCTGCTGGTGCTGCACTGCGTGCTGCTGCTCACGGGCAGCAGTCTGCTGCTGCGCTCGTTCTTCTGACTCAGCGGCTCGCGGACTGCCCCTGCAGGGGGGCCCATGCAAAACGTCGCCTAGCCCCAGATCACCGAACGCATGGAGATGGAGGCGCCCTGGAACTTCTCGTTGAAGAAACGCGGCGCTTCGCCGGGCTGTACCGCACCTGCCGCGTGCAGGAGCGGCAGAAAGTGATCGTGCGTGGGATGGGCCAGACGCGCCACTTCACCCAGCTGTAGAAAGTCGTCCAGCGCATCGAGTCGCCCCTGGGCGATGTGGCCGCCCATCAGCTGGTCAAACTCCAGCGCCCAGTCGTAAGCCTGCTCGTTGCTCGCCTCACGCCGCATAGTGCGCAGGTTGTGCACGATGTTGCCGCTGCCGATGATGAGCACGCCCCGCTCGCGCAAGGAGCGCAGCTGCTGGCCCAGCGCATAGTGCTCGGCCGGTGCACGGCTGTAGTCCATGCTGAGCTGCAAGACCGGGATGTCGGCTTGCGGGAACATGGGCTTGAGCACGGACCAGGCGCCGTGGTCGAAACCCCAGTCGTGGTCGTCCAGACTCAAGGGCTCCTGCTCTGCAGGCGTACGCAGTTCGCCAGCCAAGGCACGGGCCACCACCGGCGCGCCCGGCGCCGGGTACTGCTGGTCAAACAGGGCCTGCGGAAAACCACCGAAGTCGTGGATGGTGCGCGGTTGTGCCATGCCCGTGAGCCACCAGCCACGTGTGATCCAGTGGGCCGAGATACAGAGGATGAGCTGGGGTTTGGGCCAACGTGCGCCCGAGCCCTCACCGAACTCCAGGCCCAGGGCCTCCCACTTGGGACGGAACTCGTTGGCCTCGATCACATTCATGGGGCTGCCATGGCCGATGAAAAGCACCGGCATGCGCGGGCTGGGCTGCAGGTTCTGAAGGGAGGCGAGGCTGGACACCCCGGCGATGCTGTTCATGGTGGCTCCAGTCAAAAGACCTGCGCCCAGGGCACAGGCCAGAAAAGGTCGGCGTTGCATGGTGAAAAGCTGGTGACAGATCCTAGTATTGGTGCGGATGCACAAACTTGGAGCAACTGCTATATTGCACCGCAGCATACCCAAGAACGTGAGTCCTCATGCTTTATCAGCTTTATGAAGCCCAGCGCTCCTTGATGGAGCCCTTTGCCGACCTGGCCCAGGCCACGGCCAAGGCCTTCAACAACCCGCTTTCGCCCCTGGCCCACCTGCCCCACGCCCCGCGCATGGCGGCCGGCTACGCCCTGCTGCACCGTCTGGGCAAGGACTATGAAAAGCCCGAGTTCGGCATCCGCACCGTGGGGGTGGATGGCGTCGACGTGGCCATCCACGAACGCGTGGAACTCGACAAACCCTTCTGCGAACTGCGCCGCTTCAAGCGTTTTACCGACGACCCGGCCACGCTGACCCGCCTCAAAACCCAGCCCGTGGTGCTGATCGTGGCACCGCTCTCGGGCCACTACGCCACCCTGCTGCGCGACACCGTACGCGCCATGCTCAAGGACCACAAGGTCTACATCACCGATTGGAAAAACGCGCGTACGGTGCCGCTGTCACAAGGTGAATTCCACCTCGACGACTACATCAACAACGTGCAGGAGTTCATCCGTCACATCCAGAACGAGTACGGCACCTGCCACGTAATGAGCGTGTGCCAGCCCACGGTGCCGGTGCTGGCCGCCGTCTCGCTGATGGCCGGCCGTGGCGAGACCACACCGCTCTCGATGACCATGATGGGCGGCCCCATCGACGCGCGCAAGTCGCCCACGGCCGTCAACAACCTAGCCATGACCAAGAGCCACAGTTGGTTCGAACACAACGTGATCTACCGCGTGCCCAGCAACTTCCCCGGCGCGGGCCGGCGTGTCTACCCCGGCTTTCTGCAACACGCGGGGTTTGTGGCCATGAACCCGGACCACCACGCCAAGAGCCACTACGACTTTTTCGAGCACCTGCTCAAGGGCGACGACACCAGCGCCGAAGCGCACCGCCAGTTCTACGACGAGTACAACGCCGTGCTCGACATGGACGCGGACTACTACCTGGACACCATCAAGACCGTGTTCCAGGAATTCAGCCTCGTGCAGGGCAACTGGGATGTCAAGGGCGTGGACGGCCAGGTGGAGCGCGTGCAACCCCAGGCCATCAAGACCACCGCCCTGCTCTCGGTCGAAGGTGAGCTGGACGACATCTCGGGCTCGGGCCAGACCCAGGCCGTGCACGGCCTCTGCCCCGGCGTGCCGGCGCAGCGCCAGCGTCACTACGAGGTCCAGGGTGCCGGCCACTACGGCATCTTTTCGGGCCGGCGTTGGCGTGAGCTGGTCTACCCCGAGGTGCGTGATTTCATCCGCGACCACAACACGCCGATGAAGGCTGGCGGCCGCAAGACTTCGAAGTCTGCTGCCTGAGGCGCTTGGGGGCCCCTTGCAGGAGAGGCGAGGCAAGGTCAGTGGACGGCTTGTCAGCTAGGCCTGTCACCAAGCTCAAGTCGATGACTGCATTGCAGCGATTGCAGCCGGTCGCTAGGGAGTCCTGACCGTCCGGTTGCAGCCGTATAGCGGTCACCCATTCCGAGGAGGAGCAGCCCCTCAACGTTCGAGGTAAGCGGGCGACGACGGCAGGACGCCAAGCCCGCGCGATGCAGGATAAACCACAGCAGCCCGCGGGCTTGGTGGCCTGCCGGCGGCGCTCCGCCTGACCAAGGGGTTAGGCATCGCTCGCAGGCGCTGGGCGCACATACAGATAACTACTGGCCCAGATAAACGGGGCGAGGATGCAGCGCCAATCTGTGTAAGTAGCTCCGCAATACAGCATGGCACCACTTCCGGCCTGTACTTCGACCTCAGACATGGGACTCTTGCACCAATCGATCTTGAGAACGACGCTGTGCTTTCCGGGTGACACAGGAAAGTACTGCACTTCACCTGCGGCGATTTGTCCCGCATTGTTCCCGTCAATCTCTACCCGGTACGCTCGGGTGATGTCCACAACGCTTGGCTGCCTTGCGATGGTTATGTGGTTTGGTCTTTGCTCAAGTTCCGCGAGCTGCGGAACCACGGTCTTCTTTAGCCGACGCGAGCCATAGATGCTGAGGGCTAGCCACACGGCAACGAATAGCAGGACCGGCCACCAGGTATTCAAGAGAGCGGACAACATGAGAGGGGTACTTGCGAGGTCTAACGTTTGAAGTAAGCGGATGCCGTAGGAAATCCGCGCTTGACTGAAGAGTTAGCCCGCATTCTTCACCTTCAGAGCGAGTACCTTAGCCCCTTGAACCTTTGCCTCAACGACCATTCCGTCTTGTAGCCGAAGGGTCCTGCCAAGAGGCAGGATGTATCCGCAATCACAGGATGAGCCTGATTCGTAGGTTTTGAACGCGCGCTCACCGACAGTGAATTCAACGTAACCATAGCCTGGCTTCGCGAAACGCTCGACGATACTGATTGAGCCACTGACGCTCTCAAATTCTCCGTTCGCTACACCGGCACGGCAACGATATGTCTGGACCGTGTCGTTGACAACCGTCCAAGTGGCAAAACCGAAAAACAAGAGGCCAACAGGTACCTGAATCAGCAGGCCAAGCTTGCTCTCAGCGCCACGAATGATCACCCTTCCGCACAGTGCAAACAAGAGGCAAGCCAGGCCGATGGAAAAGTGTGGAAGCAAGAGTATGGCCCCCCGATCGACAGCGAAGCCGTTGCTGCGGAGTATTCCATGCGGGCTAATGCCTGAGTTGAGCCGCGCCGCGAAGCGGCTTCGGCTTGAATGAATGGTTAGGCGGCATTAGCGGGCCACCTCATAGCGGATAGTGACAGACGGCGAGCTAGCTGCGGACTGTACTGGAGGGCCCTCGGTCGCCATTCGACCGTCGTAGGTTGCTAACAGCTCAGAAGGAGACAACCAGTTGAGCTTGATCTCTGTGGAACAACGAAACCACTGATGCTCCCGGCCGCACTGCGCTCCGGCAGCGTTGAAAGCCCCAGGGACGACGTCCATGCACACATAGCACCAGCCTGCTGCGCCGCCGCCCATGTCGCTGTAGACCACAGCGATTCTGGTGCTGTCCGGCGACGGCGCAGAGGCAATCACCTCAATGTCACGTTCAACCGGGCTGCACCCCGTAAGCAGTATTGCTAGCGCGATGATGTGTCTCATGCTGCTTAACGTTTGAGATGAGTGGGAGCCGTAGGCGATCCACTCTCGATTGAAATGTTAGACCTCATGTCGCCGCTCTCCTTGTTCGTATTCGTCGAAGAATAGGCCGGCGACGCCTTCGAGAAATGCGGCGCACTCTCGCGCTGCGGCCTCTGACTCGAAGACTATGCCGTTGAGTACCACGATACGCAAGCCATTTACCTCGGTGACACCGACAACGCGACTCTGCTCGGGCGAGAACCATGATGGGTGAGCAGACACCCAAGATTCAGGCCAAAGAAATGCCTCGTTCGCGCGGGGAAGTTCCTGCACCACAAACGTCCCTGACACGTTCCCGAGTGCAGTCGTTGGGGACGGGAACAGTGGGACGTCAATGTGTATTTGCATGTGTTCTAACGTAGAGATGACCGGACCACCAACACTCGCGGCGATGCCGCCTCCGGTTGTTGTGGGCCCGTGTCGATTGACATGTTAGACGGCATCGCGCTCCGCCTCTTGAAGCTCTTCAGCGATCACGCGGCTACGAGGTGGTTTGAGCGCATCGTCGGTAATGTGCCAGTGGTATAGCTCGCCCATGGAGTCCTTGCCAGGGTTCTGCGGCAGGAAGTCTTTGCGCACGATATAGATGTTCAGAAGAATCGCGTCTTCATCTCCGGAAGGTTGGAGTTGCGCCAGGCGCTCTCGCACGAATGCTGCGTCGCCGTACACAAACTCTCGATCTTCAATGACGAAGATCGGATAGCGACAGTGCGGGATATCCAGCAGGCGCTGGAATCCACGGAGCTCAACGGGGACGGACGCAAGGAAGGTCGCCGCCTTCTCTCGATCGTGGCAAATGGCCGAAATCCATCGCCAGCCCTTCTCGTTCTGTGCTTCGATCGCGAACATGCTTGTTGTGTAGTCTAACGTTTGAGTTGAGTGGGAGCCGTAGGCGATCCACTCTCGATTGAATTGTTAGCCATTTCCCCATATTCGGCCACAAGCCGCTCAAGCACGACACGTTCGTCGTCGCTGGCCATCGACGATAAATCTGCGAGAACTCCAGCAACTACGTAGTATTCCGTCTCGGTCTTGATCTTTCCTCGTTTCACTATGCGCTTGTACGATGAAGCATACCTACGGCGTACCTCTGAAAACGTGATGATGCTGTGCTCACGAAGCGCCACATCTAGACGTTGAATGTATTCAAGCGGCTG
>CAUPRZ010000055.1:0-9059 GCA_963513855.1 uncultured Hylemonella sp. | reverse complement strand
TCGTGGAACAGCAAGACCAGCCCCGGTGCCAAGGCCTACTTCGACGCCCACACCAAGAAGTTCGGCGGCAAGGAACCCGATCGTTGGGCCAGCGGCGCCACCTGGGCCGGCCTGGAGATCCTGACCAACGCCGTCAAGACCCACGGTCTGGACCGCAAGGCCCTGCGCGACTACATCGCCAACACCAACCACAAGACCATCCTGGGCGACATCAAGTTTGTCGGCAGCGAAAACGTGGGCACCCCGGGTACCGTGGGCCAATGGCAGAACGGTGAGTTCGAAGTGGTGTGGCCGACCAAGCTGGCCACCGCCAAGTTGAACGCGAACAAGTCGCCCTGGAAATAAGCTCCCCCTGAGGCGGCCCTGAGGCCGCCATCCCCCTCAGGGGGACGCCGCCAGCGGCCCGGCCTAGCCGGTTCTGCGGCGGCCGCCCGTTAACTCCCCCTGTTTTCTCTCCTCATTGCATGTCACTCACTGCCTGGTTCGAACTGATAGCTTCCGGTCTGATCACCGGCGGCATCTATGCGCTGGTCGCCCTGGGGTTGAACCTCCAGTACGGCCTGATGCGCATCCTCAACATCGCCCACGGCGAGTTCCTCATGGTCGGGGCCTACCTGACCTGGCTGGTCCAGACGCAGTTCGGCTTTTCGCCGCTGCTCATGGTGCCCGTGGCCTTCCTCGTGCTGATGGTGCTGGGTGTGGTGGTGCACTTCCTGTGCTTCCGCCGCCTGACCGCCACCTCACCCAACCTCGACGTCTTCGAGGCCCGCGGCCTCATGGTCGCCTTCGGCCTCATGTTCCTGGTGCAGAACTTCGTGTCCTGGATGTGGGGCGGTGACCTGCGCGGTTACGACTACCTGACCGAACCTGTGAAGTTCGGCGAAGTGCAGTTCGCGGGCAACAAGCTGCTGGTGTTTTTCCTAGCGCTGGTGTTTGCCGGTGCGCTCATCGTGCTCATGCGCATGACGCTGCTGGGCAAGGGTGTGCGCGCCCTCATGCAGTCGCCCATCGGCGCGCAGCTCATGGGCATCGACACCAAACGCCTGCACCCGCTGATGTTCGGCATCGGCCTGGGCCTCTCGGGCATCGCCGGTGCGCTCTTGTCCATGGCCTACACCATCACGCCGTATATGGGCCAGCCCTACACCGTGACGGCGCTGATCGTCATCACGCTCGGCGGTTTCGGCAGCATGGGCGGCGCGCTGATCGGCGGTCTCTTCCTCGGTGTGATCGAAGCCCTGGGCATGCACTTCACCAACCCCTCGCTCAAGGCCCTGCTGTCCTACGCGGTGTTCATCGCCGTGCTGCTGCTGCGCCCTGAAGGTCTGTTCACCCGCAAGAGTCGCAAGGCATGAACTCACGTCAATTCCTCATCCGCGACCTGCTGGTCCTGCTGGCCTTTGCCGGCTGGGCCCTGGCCCTGCCTTTCTACACCAGCGAGTTCGTGACCTCCATGGCGCTGACCTGCCTGATGTACGTGGCCCTGTCTTCCAGCTGGGGCCTGTTCTGCGGCAGCACACGTTACCTCTCGCTCGCCACCTCGGCCTTTTTCGGCATCGGGGCCTACACCACGGCTATCCTGCTGGGCCAGTTCGGCTGGATCGAGACCATTGCCATCGGCGCAGGCATCGCCGTTGTTGTTGCCGTGGTCATGGGCGCGGCCGTGCTGCACCTGCGTGGCACCTACTTCGCCGTGCTGACCTTCGGCATGACCGAGCTCATCCTGCACGCCGTGACCTACTTCGAGAAGTCGGTCACCGGCACCGT
This sequence comes from uncultured Hylemonella sp., assembly GCA_963513855.1. Classification (GTDB taxonomy): domain Bacteria; phylum Pseudomonadota; class Gammaproteobacteria; order Burkholderiales; family Burkholderiaceae_C; genus Hylemonella. Next base: position 7,292 of record CAUPRZ010000055.1, on the reverse strand, counting down.
GGGGCGGGTCCTGACCGTGGTGCCCGAGCGCGACACCATCTACCTCACCGTGCTGGCCCTGGCCCTGCTCTCGGTGGCGGTCTCCATCTGGGTGCGGCGCACACGTTTTGGCCTGGCGCTCATGGGCATCGGCGCTGACGAACAGCGGGCCCAGACCCTGGGCGTGAACACACGTGTGGTCAAGGTCGCGGGGTTTGCCATCACGGCGGCTTTTGCCGGTGCTGTGGGTGCGGCCATGGCCGTGCGCTGGACGTACATCGATCCGCACACCGTGTTCAACCCCTTCATCGGTTTCCAGACTGTGCTGATCACACTCATCGGCGGCGTGCTCACGCTCTGGGGCCCGCTGATCGCGGCCATCATCTTCAGCGTGCTGGCCGAGTCCCTGCGCCTGCAGTTTCCGCAGATCTACCTGATGTCCCTGGGCCTGTTGCTCATCCTCTGTGTGCTCTACCTGCCGGGCGGCCTGGCCTCGCTGCGCTGGGCCACCTTCAAGAGCTGGTGGACCGACAGCCGCGACTGGGCCAAGGATCTGAAGCGCCAGCTCTCGGGTGAGAAGGAACGTGAGAAGCAGCGCATCAAGCGCCGCGAGAAGGAGAGTCACTTTGTCTGAGCAAGTTATCCCTTTGCTGGAGGCGCACGAGGTGACCGTGCGTTTCGGCGGCCTGGTGGCCGTGGACGCCGTTAGCGCGAACTTTGCCCCGGGTGAGCTGGTCGGCATCATCGGCCCCAACGGCGCCGGCAAGACCACTTTCTTCAACGCCATTTCGGGCGTGCAGGTTCCGACCTCGGGCCGCCTGGTCTGCCAGGGCCACAAGCTGACGGGCCTCGGCCCGCACCGCTTCGCCGCCCATGGCGTGGCGCGCACCTTCCAGACGCCGCGTGTGTTTCCCGAGATGCCGGTGATTGCCAATATCGAGTTCGGCCTGAAGTTCGCCGGCCGGCGTCCGCGCAAGTACATCTTTTGGGGCGAGGAGAAGGACGTGCCCTGGGCGCTGCGTGATGCGGCCAGCATCCTGCAGCTCATCGGTCTCTCGGCCCAGGCCGAGCTGCCGGCCGCGGCCATCACACCGTCTCAGCAGCGCCTGCTGGAGATCGGCATGGCTCTGGCCACACGTCCCAAGCTGCTGCTGCTCGACGAGGTGGCCGCCGGCCTGACCGAGGCCGAGATCGAGGAGATGGCACGTTTGATCGGCCGCCTGCGCGACGAGCTGGACCTGACCGTGATCTGGATCGAACACGCCGTGACCACCCTGCTGCGTCATGTGGAGCGTGTGATCGTGCTGCACCAGGGCCGCAAGATTGCCGACGACACCCCCGCCAACGTGGTGCGCAACCCCGAGGTCATCGAAGCCTATCTGGGTGACGAGATGGCCGAAGCGAAGAACGAGAACGAAGAGGTGGCCGCATGATGTGGTACCGCGACACACCTTTTGTACTGGGTGACCAGAAACGCGCGCACCTGCAGGTGCGGGGCCTGGCGGCTGGTTACGGCGCCTTCCTCGTGCTGCGTGACCTGCGCTTCGAGGTCAAGCCTGGCCTGACCGTGATCCTGGGCCCCAACGGCGCCGGCAAGACCACGCTGCTCAAGGCGCTCATGGGTTTGATCCCACGCCAGGGCATGGTGCTGCTCGACGGCGAGGACCTGTCCGAGAAGACCCATGAGATCGTGCGCGGTGGCATGACCCTGGTGGCTGAGGGCCGCCAGCTGTTCCCTCAGATGACGGTGCTGGAAAACCTGGAGCTCGGCGGCTGGCTCGTGAGCAAGGCTGAACGCACGCGCCGTATGGAGCAGGTCCTGGCCGACTTTCCCAAGCTGCGCGAGCGTATCCATCAGCTGGCCGGCACCATGAGTGGTGGCGAACAGCAGATGGTGGCCGTGGCCCGCGCCATGATGAGCGCGCCGCGCCTGCTCATGCTCGACGAACCCTCGCTGGGCCTGGCGCCCAAGATGGTGGACGAGTTGCTGGGCATGGCCCGCCGTATCGCCGACAACGGCACCACCGTGCTCATGGTGGAGCAGAACGTCAAGAAGGCGCTGGCCGTGGCCGACCGCGGTTATGTGCTGGAGCGCGGCACCCTGGTGGCCAGTGGCCCGGCGCGTCTGCTCGAACGCTCCAACGTCGTCCGTGAAGCCTATCTGGGCGCTGACGCCGCCGACAAGACCAGCGCGGCCGACGCCGTCGAGCGCCGCCGCAAGACCACCACCGTTTAAAGAACCGATTCCCTCAAGGAGAAATTTATGTCCGACATGTCCATGCTCATCAACGGTCTCAAGGTCACGGCCGAAAAGGGCGCCACCTTCGAGCGCCGCAACCCCCTGGACGGCACCATCGCCACGCGTGCCCCCGCTGCTTCCCCGGCCGACGCCGTGATGGCTGTTGAAGCCGCCGCCGAAGCCTTCAAGACCTGGAGCCAGACCGGCCCCACCGAGCGTCGTATGCTGCTGCTCAAAGCCGCCGATGCGCTGGAAGCCAAGACGCCCAAGTTCATTGAAGCCGTGGCCGCCGAGACCGGTGCCTCTGGCATGTGGGCGGGCTTCAACGTGATGCTGGCCGCCGGCATGCTGCGCGAGGCCGCTGCGCTGACCACACAGATTGCCGGCGAGGTGATTCCGTCTGATGTGCCGGGCTCACTCGCCATGGGTGTGCGCCAGCCTGCCGGTGTGGTGCTGGGCATCGCGCCCTGGAACGCCCCCGTCATTCTGGCCACCCGTGCGATTGCCGTTCCCCTGGCCTGCGGCAATACCGTGGTTCTCAAGGGATCGGAAAACTGCCCGCGCACGCACCAGCTCATCATCGAGGCCCTGCAGGACGCAGGCTTCCCGCCCGGCGTGGTGAACTACATCACCAACGCTCCGGCGGATGCCGGCGCCGTGGTGGAAGCCATGGTGGCGCATCCGGCCGTGCGCCGTGTGAACTTCACGGGTTCGACCAAGGTGGGCAAGATCATTGCGATGACCTGCGCCAAGTACCTCAAGCCCGTGGTGCTCGAACTCGGTGGCAAGGCCCCGCTGGTGGTGCTGGACGATGCCGACCTCGACGATGCCGTCAACGGCGCAGCCTTCGGTGCCTTTGCCAACAGCGGCCAGATCTGCATGTCTACCGAGCGCATCATCGTGGACCAGAAGATCGCTGACGAATTCGTCAAGCGTTTTGTCACCAAGGCCAAGAGCTTGCCCCTGGGCGACCCGCGCAAGCCTGAACCCGTGGTGCTGGGCTCGGTCATTGGCATGAGCACGGTGGAGCATTGCAATGCCCTGATCGACGACGCGCTGGCCAAGGGTGCCAAGCTGGTCTGCGGCGAAAAGGCCACCACCACGCTGATGCCCGCCACAATTCTCGACCACGTGACCCCGGCCATGAAGATCTACCACGAGGAGACCTTCGGCCCCGTCAAGTGCATTGTGCGCGTGAACGGTGTGGAAGAAGCCGTGGCCTGTGCCAACGACAACGCCTACGGTCTGTCTTCGGCCGTCTTCGGCGGTGACATCGCGCGCGCCATGAATGTGGCGCGCCGTCTCGACACCGGCATCTGCCATGTCAACGGCCCCACCGTGCACGACGAAGCCCAGATGCCCTTTGGCGGCGTCAAGGGTTCGGGCATCGGCCGTTTCGGCGGCAAGGCCGGCATCGCCGAGTTCACCGAGCTGCGCTGGCTGACGGTGCAGACCACGCCCCGTCACTACCCGTTCTAAGAAGAACCAGACGGAACAACAACAAGAAGCTTCTGCTCTTGCACCGCGCCCCCCGGTTTTTCCGGCGGGCGCGGTTCCTTTTTCAGAGGCTCAGAGCGAGTAGCCCAGCATCAGCGCCACACCTGGTTCCTTATTGGGGCGCACAAAACTTTCCTGCGTCAGACGGCCGCGGGGAATGCTGAGAGTCTCGGTGTCAAACCACTTCTTGTAGATGGTGTTGATCTCGCCGCTTTTGTACAGGCGGTTGAGGGTGCGATCCACGCTGGCTTGCAGCGGGGCGTCGTTCTTGCGCATCATGATGGCGTAGGGTTCGACCGAGAGGGCGAAACGGCTGAGCACCAGGCTGTCCAGGGCCTTGTCATTGGCGGCCATGCCCACCAGCAGGGAGTCGTCCTGCGGGAAGGCGCGGGCCTTGCCTTCCTTGAGCGCCTTGTAGGCCTCGGCGTTGCTGGCATAGGTCTGCAGCTGCAACTGCACTTCCGTGCCCTGGATCTGGGTGAACAGCTTTTCCGAGGTGGTGCCCTTGCTCACGGCCACTTGCAGACCTTGCAGGTCCTTGAGGTTGTCGGCCCGGGTGTTCTTGGGGACGAGCACGCGCATGCCGGCCACGAAGATGGTGTAGCTGAAGTCCACCGTTTCTTGGCGCGACTTGGTGTTGGTCGTGGAGCCGCACTCCAGATCAATCTCGCGCTCCAGCAGCTTGGGGATGCGCTCGCCACCGCTGACCACCTTGTAGCTGACCTTGAGCTCGGGCAGCTTGAGTTCGCGCTTGATGTCTTCCACGGCAGCCAGGCACAGGTCCACCGAATAACCGACGGGCTGCTTCAGATCGTTCAGATAAGAGAAGGGGCGGGCGGCTTCGCGCACACCCAGGGTGATGCTGCGGGTTTCGCGGATCCGGCTCAGGGTGTCGGCCGTTGTGGTCTGGGCGAGGGCGGGGAAGGCGATGAATGCGGACAAAAGGCTGCCCAGCGCCAGCTTGGCGAGATGCGACATAAAACTCTCGGTAAAAGTTTGGGGGGGTCCGCGTGGCCTTTTGGGCGGCGGAGCGGCGGAGTGCCGCGAGAGAAGGCGCAATTCTAAGGGTTTACCCTAGACCTGTCTTGCTCGGGGAGTCTGCTTCAGGGCCAGGGACGGGTGTCCTGTTCCAGGCGGTGCAAGTAGGTCAGCGCCTGCTCCGCCGTTTGGCCGCACATGGCTTGAGAGGGCATCAGGCTGCCGCAGACCGCGGGCCGCTCGGGCCGGCCGAAGATCAGGCAGCGGCCGGCCGCGTCCAGCTGCACGCAGCGCACCCCGGCAGGTTTGCCCTGGGGCATGCCGGGGATGGGGCTGGAGATGGAGGGTGCAATGCAGCAGGCAGCGCAGCCGGCGCGGCAATCCATGGCTCTAATGAATTGCCAGTGATCAGCTGTTCAGCCGCTGGGCCGCAAACAGCACCTGGTCAATCACGGCCTGGATGGGTCTGCGAGCCCCCTCGTTGACCAGCTTGCCCTCGGCATCAAAGGCGTCGCCGGCACGGCCCAGCGCATAGTTTTGTGGCGTCACCCAGCAATGCAGATTGAGCAGCAGGGGGACCAGATGGCTCTGGGAGCGCAGACCGCCGAGAGCACCGGGCGAGGCGCTGAGCACGCCCACGACCTTGCCGCGTGTGGACTTGAAGCCCTCGGTCCAGGCCGGGTCCGACTTGACCGGGCTGGAGATCCAGTCGAAGGTGTTCTTCACCAGGGCGGGGTAGCTGGCGTTGTATTCGGGTGTGCAGACGATCCAGGCCGGGTGCTCAAAGAAGATCTGCTTGAGTCGCATCACGTCAACCGGGGTGCCCTGTGCTTCGAGGTCGGCGTTGTACATGGGGACGTTGAAGTCGCCGAGTTCGAGGTGGGTGACTTCCGCACCGCTGGCGCGGGCCATCTCGGCTGTCACGCGGGCGAGCTTGCGGTTGTAGGACTGCTGGCGGGTGCTGCCCGCGAAGATGAGAACTTTCATAGTCAGGAATTGGACCATAGTCCTCCTCGCTGTGCTGCCATGCAGCAAGGCTGGCGAAAAAAGAGGCAGGCAAGTAAAATCACGTCCTCCCGGGCCAACGGCCCCGACGTGCGCCAGCAGGCGCCTTTTGTCCCCATGCTCTACCCACAAGAATTCGATGTCATCGTCGTCGGCGGCGGCCATGCCGGCACGGAAGCCGCGCTCGCCGCTGCGCGCATGGGCGCACGCACCCTGCTGCTGACACACAACATCGAGACCCTGGGTCAGATGAGTTGCAACCCTTCCATCGGCGGCATCGGCAAGGGCCATCTGGTGAAGGAAGTGGACGCACTCGGCGGGGCCATGGCGATTGCCACGGACGAGGGCGGCATCCAGTTCCGCATCCTCAACAGCTCCAAGGGCCCGGCCGTGCGCGCCACCCGCGCCCAGGCCGACCGCATACTTTATAAGGCGGCCATCCGCCGCCGCCTGGAAAACCAGCCCAATCTCTGGCTCTTCCAGCAGGCCGTGGACGACCTGATGGTGGAGGGCGACCGCGTGGTCGGCGCCGTCACCCAGGTGGGCATCAAGTTCCGTAGCCGCACCGTGGTGCTGACCGCTGGTACTTTCCTGGACGGCAAGATCCACGTGGGCCTGAACAATTACGCGGCCGGCCGTCAGCCTCTCGGCCCGGCTGAAAGAACTCAAGCTGCCGCAGGCCCGCCTCAAGACCGGCACCCCGCCGCGCATCGACGGCCGGTCCATCGACTTCTCGTTATGCACCGAGCAACCCGGTGACGGCGTGCCCGGCGGGTTAAACGAAGAGCAGGGCGTTCCCGTGTTCAGCTTCATGGGCAAGGCGGCCATGCACCCGGCGCAGATGCCCTGCTGGATCACCCACACGAACGAGCGCACCCACGAGATCATCCGCTCCGGCTTCGACCGCAGCCCCATGTTCACGGGCAAGATCGAGGGCGTGGGCCCGCGCTACTGCCCCAGCGTGGAAGACAAGATCAACCGGTTTGCGGACAAGGACAGCCACCAGATCTTCCTCGAACCCGAAGGTCTGACGACGAACGAGTACTACCCCAACGGCATCTCCACCAGCCTGCCGTTTGATATCCAGTACGAGCTGGTCCGCAGCATGAAGGGGCTGGAGAACGCCCACATCCTGCGCCCTGGTTACGCCATCGAGTACGACTACTTCGACCCGCGCTCACTCAAAGGCAGCTTTGAGACCAAGCAGATCGGCGGCCTGTTCTTCGCCGGCCAGATCAACGGCACCACCGGTTATGAAGAGGCGGCGGCCCAGGGCCTGTTTGCCGGCATCAACGCCGCGCTCCAGTGCCGGGGCGCCGAAGCCTGGCAGCCGCGCCGGGACGAAGCCTATCTGGGTGTGCTGGTCGACGACCTGACCACCCAGGGCGTGACCGAGCCCTACCGCATGTTCACCAGCCGGGCCGAGTTCCGCCTGCAGCTGCGGGAAGACAACGCCGACCTGCGCCTGACCGAAACCGGTCGCCAACTGGGCCTGGTGGACGACGCCCGCTGGGACGCTTTCTGCCGCAAGCGCGATGCTGTTTCACGTGAAACCGAGCGCCTCAAGGCCACTTGGGTCAATCCCCGCATCCTG
>CAUPRZ010000054.1:0-9131 GCA_963513855.1 uncultured Hylemonella sp. | reverse complement strand
GCCTGAAGATCCTGGCGCCTTTTGATGGCATTGCCGGCATCCGCAACGTCAACGTGGGCGACTACCTCAAGGACGGTACCGACATCGTCAACCTGGAAGACATCGACACGGTCTATGTGGACTACCGACTGCCCGAGCGCTACCAGGCCCAGATCAAGCCGGGCCAGAAGGTCACGGTAGATCTGGATGCCTTGCCGGGCCGCAAGTTCGAGGCCAAGGTGCAGGCGGTGGACCCGCTGATCGACACCAATGGCCGCTCCGTAGGCGTGCGTGCCAGCATCCCCAACCAGCAACTGCAGCTGCGCCCGGGCATGTTTGCGCGCGTGAGCACGTTGTTCAGCGTGCGCGAACGTGCCCGTGTGGTGCCCGAGGAGGCCATCGTGCCGCAGGGCGGCCGCCAGTTTGTGATCAAGCTGGTACCCGGGCCTGACAACGACACCCTGGTCTCGCAGCGGGTCGAAGTCAAGGTGGGTATACGCCGGCCGGGGCAGGTGGAAATCCTCGAAGGCCTCAAGGAAGGCGAGACCGTGGTCACCGCCGGCCAGCACCGCCTGCAGCGCGACGGCAGCCCCGTCAAGGTGCTGGAACTGAACCGTCCGCCAGCGGGCTGAATCCGGAGGCTGTATGCAACTGCCTGAAATATCGATCCGCCGTCCGGTCTTTGCCACCGTGCTGTCCCTGCTGGTGCTGCTGATCGGCGTGGTCAGCTTCACCATGCTGCCGGTGCGCGAGTATCCCAAGATCGACGAGCCCGTGGTCACTGTGACGGTGCGTTACGCCGGCGCCTCGGCCGAGGTGGTGGAGTCGCAGATCGCCAAGCCGCTCGCAGATTCCATCGCGGGTATCGACGCGGTGGACGTCATCACCTCGATCTCGCGCGCCGAGCAGGCCCAGATCTCGGTGCGTTTCCGTCTGGAAAAGGACGCCGATGCCGCCGCTGCCGAGGTGCGTGACCGCACGGCACGCGTGCGCAACCGTTTGCCGCAAGCCATCGACGAGCCGGTGATTGCCAAGGTGGAGGCTGATGCCTTCCCTGTGATCTGGCTGGCCTTTTCCAGCGACACGCATACGCCGTTGCAGCTCAACGAGATGATCAACCGGGTGGTCAAGCCACGCCTGCAGACCGTGACCGGCGTGGCCGATGTGCGCATCTTCGGCGAGCGCAAATACGCTATGCGCGTCTGGCTGGACCCGGACCGCCTGGCCGCCTACAAGCTGACCCCCCAGGACGCCGAGGACGCCATCCGTCGCAGCAATCTGGAAGTGCCGGGCGGGCGCATCGAGAGCCGCCAGCGCGAGTTCTCGGTGACCTCGAACACCGATCTGGTCAAGCCGGCGCAGTTTGGCGAGATCGTGGTCCGCACCGTCAACGGTTTCCCGGTCAAGCTGCGCGATGTGGCGCGTATCGAGGAGGCCGCCGCCGAGGAGCGTACCTCGGTGCGTCTCAACGGCCGCGACGCCATCTCGGCCGGTGTGATCCGCCAGGCCACGGCCAACCCGCTGGAACTGAGCGCCGGTGTGCGGGCCATGCTGCCCAAGCTGCAGGCCGACCTGCCGCCGGGTGTCAGCATCATGATCGCGAATGACAACTCGGTCTTCATCGACCGTTCGGTCAAGAACGTGTTCCAGACCATCGTCGAGGCCGTGGTGCTGGTGGCCCTGGTGATCTTTGTCTTCCTGCGCACCCTGCGTGCCTCCATCATCCCCATCGTGACCATCCCGGTCAGCCTGATCGGCACGTTCGCGCTCATGGCCCTGGCTGGCTTCACGATCAACACGCTCACGTTGCTGGCCCTGGTGCTGGCCATCGGCCTGGTGGTGGACGACGCCATCGTGGTGCTGGAAAACATCTATCGCCACATCGAGGAGGGGCTGGATCCCTTCAGCGCCGCCATCAAGGGCGCCAAGGAGGTGGGCTTTGCCGTGGTGGCCATGACGCTCACGCTGGCCGCCGTCTACGCACCGCTGGCTTTCACGCCCGGGCGTACGGGTCGCCTTTTCGTAGAGTTCGCCCTGGCCCTGGCCGGGGCGGTGGTGGTCTCGGGTTTCATCGCGCTCACGCTCTCGCCCATGATGTGTTCGCGTCTGCTGCGTCACAACCCCAAGCCCGGCCGTTTTGACCGCGGTATGGAGAGGGCCTTGACGGCCTTGACTAATGGGTATGAAAGCCTGCTGCGCCGTGTGCTGGCTATGCGCTGGGTGGTGCTGCTGGGCATGGCCCTCGTGGTGGCGGGCATCGTGGCCATCCTGCCGGGTATGAAAAGCGAACTGGCGCCGATGGAGGACCGCGGCGTGGTGCTCAATGTGATCAATGCGCCCGATGGCGCCACCATGGCCTACACCGACAAGTATGCGAGCGCCATCGAGAAAATCGGCAACGGCTATGCCGAGTTCGACCGGGTGTTTGTGGTGATCGGCAACCCGACCGTGAGCCAGGCCAATGTGACCCTGCGGGCGGTGGACTGGGATGAGCGCAAGCGCACGACCATGGAGATTGCGCGCGAGATTCAGCCCAGGATCAACGCCTTGCCTGGTGTGACGGCCTTTCCGATCACGCCGCCATCGCTGGGCCAGGGTTTCCGCGAGCGGCCGGTCAACTTCGTGATCCTGACGTCCGAGAGTTACGAGAACCTGAACCGGGTGACACGCCAGTTCCTCGACGAGATTGCCAAGAACCCGGGCATCCAGGGTGCCGACGCCGACCTGCGCCTGAACAAGCCCGAGCTGCGCATCGACGTGAACCGCGAGAAGGCCTCGGACCTGGGGGTCAATGTGGATGCCGTGGCGCGGGCCATCGAAAGCATGCTGGGGGGGCGGCTGGTGACGCGCTACAAAAAGGATAGCGACCAGTACGACGTGATCGTGCAGATCCAGTCGGTCGGGCGCGACACGCCGGACGACATTGAGCGCATCTTCGTGCGCGGCCGCAATGACACCATGATCCCCCTGTCCTCTCTGGTCACGGTGCGTGAGTCGGTGTCGCCGCGCGAGCTCAACCACTTCGGCCAGCGCCGTGCGGTGACCATCACGGCCAACCTGGCTTCTGACTACTCGCTGGGCGAGGCGCTGAACTTCCTGGACCAGACCGCGAAGAAGGTGCTCAAGCCCGGTTACACCACGGACCTCAACGGCACCTCACGCGAGTTCCGCAACTCCCAGGGTTCGCTGGTCATCGTTTTTGTGCTGGCCCTGCTCTTCATCTTCCTGGTGCTGGCGGCGCAGTTCGAGAGTTTTGTTGATCCCCTGGTGATCATGCTGTCGGTGCCCCTGTCCATGATCGGTGCCCTGCTGGCGCTCAAGCTCAGCAACGGTTCGCTCAACGTCTATTCGCAGATTGGCCTGATCACGCTGGTGGGGCTGATCACCAAACACGGCATCCTGATCGTCGAGTTTGCCAACCAGATGCGCGAGCAGGGCATGGACATGTACGAGGCGGTCGTCAAGGCCGCCAGCCAGCGCCTGCGCCCCATCCTCATGACCACGGGTGCCATGGTGCTGGGCGCCGTACCCCTGGCCCTGTCTACCGGCGCTGGCGCCGAGAGCCGCATCCAGATCGGCTGGGTCATCGTGGGCGGCATGACGCTGGGCACCTTGCTGACTATCTTTGTCGTGCCCACCATGTACACCCTGCTGGCACGCCGGCATGCGCCGGGGGCTGACAAGCGGGTGGTGCAGGACGAGGCCGAGGCGCCGGTCCACCACGACCTGATCGCCAAGTAGGCCACCCGAGGCCCGGCTTCCCGGCGTGGTATGTTTCAAGGGCTGATCTGCACCACAAAAGCCGCCTGCTCGCCCCGCCCATGAAGATCCACACGTACAAGCTGGCGCAGCGCCCCCGGCTCCATGCTGCGGTGGCCGGTCTGCTCACCATGGGTTTGTTCATGGGGGTTTTCTCCATGCTCATGGCCATCGATCAGCTGAGCAAGCTGGACGCGCTTCAGAAGACACTGGGGCAAAAGTTGCAGGGCATGTCCCTGGACACCCGCAGTACGCTACGCCGACTCAACGAGAATGCCCAGGCCGATTGCAATGAAAACCAGCTACAGCGCCTGCGGCAGGAAGTGTTTATTGCGACCTATCAGGTCGACATCGGTGTGTATGACGCGCAGGGGCGCCTGCGCTGTACGGCCGTGTTGGGCAAGTTGCCGCGGCCAGCCCAGGCCGTACCACCCGATGCCATCGTCAAAACGGCATCGGGGGATGTGCACCATATCAATTTCCGCTTGCCACTGCTGATCGGGGATGGGCGTTACACCGCCACGGTGGTACGCATGGGTCGCTTCGGCACCGTGGTCGATCCGCATGCGCTCGATGATCTTTTTTCCGTAGACGAGGGCATCCTGCGCCTTCGCCTGGCTGACGGATCGATCAAGGTGGCGCATCAGGATCCGACGCTGCCGTCCGGACTCAACGAGCGGTTGGGCGAGGCCGGGCTGCTCGCAGCGGCCGTGCACCGCTACAGCTGGCAGGACCAGGCCTTTGTCTCTTCGCGACGGATCGAGGGCACGCAGTATTTCAGCCAGTTTGCCGTGCCCCTGGAGCGCTTCTGGGCCGTTTATGCCCTGCGCTTAGGCCTGGCTTTGCTGCTGTCCCTGGGCACGGGTCTGCTGGTTTATGGAGCGCTGGTTCCGGTGCTGCAGGGCTGGGCCCGGCTTGATCACCGCATTGCGAGCCTGATCCGCGACGAGAACATGCTGTGCATGTACCAGCCCATCGTCGACATGCAGACCGGCCAGCCGGTGGGTTGTGAAGTCCTGATGCGTTTGCGTGATGGTGCCCAGGTGCTGTATCCGGACCGTGTCCTGCCGGCCGTGGAGCGGGGCAAGCTGTGCTGGGCGTTGGACCAGGCCGTCGTACGTCGGGCTGTCCGTGAGTTGTGTACCCACCTGCCCGTGACCTGCGATCTGAAGGTGTCGTTCAACTTCTTTCCCGAAAACATCGATTGCGACCGGCTGCGTGCCTTGATCGAAGGTGAACTCGCCGGCCAGCTGCCGCGTGCCTTGCGCTTTGACCTGGAAGTGATCGAGCAAGCCGAGCAGGGGAGCCTGCAGATCGAGATTGCGAAGCTCAAGCAGGCGGGATACCGGGTGTCCATCGACGACTTCGGGACGGGTTATTCCAACCTGTCCAGCGTCAAGGCGCTGGCGCCCGACTACCTGAAGATCGACAAATCCTTTGTCTTCGAGATGGAAGATGCTAGCGTACGTTCGTCGCTGATCCCCGAGATCGTGGGCATTGCGCGTGCCGTGGGCGCCAAGGTGGTGGCCGAAGGGATCGAGAATGAAGCGCAGCGCGCCCTCCTGCTGACATTCGGAGTCGACTATGGCCAAGGCTATCTATTTGCCCGACCGATGGAGATCGAGTCCTTCGTGCAGTATCTGCGTGACAGCGGCGTGGCCAGCGCCTAGATCACGCCGTCGAACATCATCACGTCGACCTCATCGCCGAGGGCCACGTTGCCTTGGCCGTGATGCAGCACGATCAGGCCGTTGCCCTGCACCATGGAGCTCAGCACACCCGAGCCCTGGTTGCCCGTGGTGCGTACCTGCAAGGTTCCGTCGGGTGCGGTGCTGACCAGGCCACGCTGGTACTCGGTACGGCCCGGTTTTTTGCGCATGGCCTCCAGACAACGTGCGCGTAGCAGCGGAGCCGGGGCTGCGCTGCTGCCCATCATTTGCAGCAGTGCCGGGCGCACGAAGGCCAGGAAGGTCACTATGACGGCCACCGGGTTGCCCGGCAGGCCGAACATGACAGAGCTGCCGATGCGTCCCACGGCCATGGGCCGGCCCGGGCGCATGGCGATGCGCCAGAAGGCCACGTCACCCAGCTTTTTCATCATGGTCTTGGTGTGGTCGGCTTCGCCCACGCTGACGCCGCCACTGGTGATAATGGCGTCGGCCTCGGCCGCCGCACGGCGGAAGGTGGCTTCGAGCTGCTGCGGGTCATCGCCCACGACGCCGTAGTCCAGCACTTCGATCCCCAGGCGTGTGAGCAGGCCGAAGACGGTGTAGCGGTTGCTGTCGTAGACCGCACCTTCTCGCGGTGACTCGCCCAGGCTCAGGATCTCGTCGCCGGTGGAGAAGTAGGCCACCTTGAGACGGCGCCAGACCCGCACGGTGGGGATGCCCAGGCTGGCGGCCAGGCCGAGCGCAGCCGGTGAGAGCCGTGTGCCCTGGCGTAGCGCGGGCTGGCCCTGCTTCACATCCTCGCCCTTGAAGCGGCGGTTGTCGCCGGTCTGCAGCAGGCCGGGGGGAATCGTGATCTGATCGCCGTTCTGCTGCACGAACTCCTGGGGCACCACCGTGTCCAGCCCGCTGGGCATGATGGCGCCCGTCATGATGCGCACGCACTCGCCGGCGGCCACCACACCTTGCCAGGCCTTGCCGGCCAGGGCTGTGCCCACAGACTGCAGGGTGAGCGGCGCATCCGGGCGCAGCTGGGTGCCGGCGAAGGCATAACCGTCCATGGCCGAGTTGTCGTGCGGCGGGACGCTGACGGGGGAGATCACGTCCTGGGCCAGCACGCGGTCCAGGGCTTCAAAGAGCGGCAGCTCTTCGCTTTCGGTGACAGGCTCGACCAGGCGGGCCAGGAAGTCGTTGACGGCGGCGGCACTCAGAGCCTGCGGGTCATAGCCTTGCAGTTCGGCGGCGATTTGCGCGATGCTTTTCATGCGCTCAGGAGTCTTCCAGCTTCTTGAGCTCGGCCAGGGTGTTGGCGTTGGAAAAGGCCAGCGGGTCGTCACCGGTCTGGTCGAAGGGCACGACCACGGTCTTGTGTTGTGCGGTCCAGGCGTCGATCTTGCGGCCGCTACCCTGGGTGAATTTCACCAGGCTTTCGAGCAGATCCACGCGCAGCAGACAGAACACGGGCTGGGTGCGCACCTTGACCTGGCCCTGCTCGTCTGTCTCGGGGCCGGCCGCCATGGCGATCTCGGCGTCTTCGCGTTCCAGTGCAGAAGCCAGGCGTTCCACCAGGTCCAGCGGGAAACGCGGGGTGTCGCAGGGCACGCTCACAAGATAGGGCGTCTCGCAGCGCTCCAGTCCGGTCAGGAAACCGGCCAGGGGACCGGCATAGTCGGCCAGCACATCGGGCCAGACCTCGGCGCCAAAGGACTCATAGGCCGAGAGGTTGCGGTTGGCATTGATCATGACCCTACCGACCTGCAGTTGCAGGCGCATGAGGGTGTGCAGGGCCAGGGGCATGCCGTTGAAGTTCTGCAGGCCCTTGTCCACACCGCCCATGCGGCTGCCGCGTCCGCCGGCGAGGATCAGGCCGGTGATGTCTGCTGCTTGAATCATCTATCCACCTATATAGCTCATCTCGACGCGGCGTTTTGGCGTGCCACCGCTGTCGGGGGGCTGGGCCGCACGCTGCTCGGAGTAGCGATCATCGCGTGCGCCCCAGATGTGGCCGATGGCCGATTCAATGTCGGTATCGCTGGCGCCGCCACGGATCAGGCTGCGCAGGTCATGGCCCTGGGTGGCGAAGAGGCAAAGATAGAGCTGGCCTTCGGTGGACAGACGGGCGCGGTTGCAGTCACCGCAGAAGGCGTGGGTGACGCTGCTGATGACGCCGATTTCGCCGGCTGCCGGGTCGTGCTCACCGTTTGCATCGGCATAGCCCCAGCGCTCGGCCGTCTCACCCGGGGCGCTGTGCCCGAGCTGGACCAGGGGCAGTTCGGCGTGGATTTTCTTCACCACCTCGGACGAGGGCAAGACCTCGTCCATGCGCCAGCCATTGGTGGCGCCCACGTCCATGTACTCGATGAAACGCAGCACCATGCCTGTGCCACGGAAGTGGCGCGCCATGGGCAGGATCTCATGTTCATTGGTGCCGCGCTTGACCACCATATTGATCTTGATCGGGCCCAGCCCCGCTTCTTTGGCGGCCTGGATGCCTTCGAGCACGTCCTGCACCGGGAAGTCGACGTCGTTCATGCGGCGGAAGACGGCATCGTCCAAACCGTCCAGGCTCACGGTCACGCGCTGCAGGCCGGCGTCCTTGAGGGCGCGGGCCTTGCGGGCCAGCAGGGAGCCGTTGGTGGTGAGCGTCAGGTCCAGCGGCTCGCCGTCCACGGTGCGCAGGGCAGCCAGTTGTTCGATCAGGATTTCGATGTTCTTGCGCAGCAGGGGCTCACCGCCGGTCAGACGGATCTTGCGCACGCCATGCGCAGCGAAGAGGCGGGCCACACGCGTGATTTCCTCGAAGCTCAGCAGGTCGCTGTGCGGCAGGTAGGCATAGTCCTTGTCGAAAATTTCCTTGGGCATGCAGTAGCTGCAGCGGAAATTGCAGCGGTCGGTCACGCTGATGCGCAGGTCGCGCAGCGGCCGGCCCAGGCGGTCGCTCAGCAGGCCCGTGGCCGCGATGCGGGTGGCTGGGTCGAAAGCCGCAGCCGGCGCCTGTCGCATCGGGATGCGCTGGTCGACAAGGGGAATGACACGTTCGGACATCCCCTTATTGTGGCCCAGCCGACAAGCCCCTGATGGGGGTGGTGTTCAAAACGCACGACAGACCGGAACTTGTCCGGCGATTCGGGACGGTCCGACGCCAAAGCCAAGGCAGAATCAATGCAGGGACAAGAATAAAAACCGAAGCCCTGGAAACCTGCGCATGAAACCCCGTAACCAACTTCAAAACCTGGCCTGGCTGTGCTGCCTGAGTACGGCGGCCTTGGCCCAGTCGCCTGCCGTGAGCGAGAAAGACTATCTGGCCGATGTGCCGGTGGTCCTGTCCGTCTCCCGTCTGCCGCAGCGCCTGGACGAGACACCGGGGGCGGTGACCATCATCGACCGGCAGATGATCCGCATGAGCGGCGCGCGTGACGTGGCCGATCTGCTGCGCCTGGTACCGGGTTTCCGTGTCACCAACTCTTTTGAGAGCAACACGCCCCAGGGCAGTTACCACACCAGCCTGAGCGACTACTCCAACCACCTTCAGGTTATGGTGGATGGCCGTTCTGTCTATTCCACCTATCTGCAGGGCAGCACCGGCCCGGGCCTGCAGACCGTGGCGCTGGAAGATATCGAACGCATCGAGGTCTACCGCGGCTCGAACTCGGCCGCCTATGGGGCCCGGGCGTTTCTGGGCAGTATCAACATTGTCACGCGTGATCGGGTGGAGACGCAGGGGGC
>CAUPRZ010000053.1:0-9206 GCA_963513855.1 uncultured Hylemonella sp. | reverse complement strand
TGTGGATGTGGCCCATGGCCGTGGTGTGCGGCAACACCTTCCTCCTCAAGCCCTCGGAGCGCGACCCCAGCAGGGCCCTGCTGGTGGCCCAGCTGGCCTTGCAGGCCGGCCTGCCGCCCGGGGTGCTCAATGTGGTGCACGGGGACAAGGAAGCCGTGGACGCCCTGTTGGCGGACAAGCGGGTGCACGCCGTCAGCTTTGTGGGCTCAACCCCGATCGCAGAGAGCATCTATGCCACCGGCTGCGCCAGGGGCAAACGCGTCCAGGCGCTGGGCGGTGCCAAGAACCACGCGGTGGTCATGCCCGATGCGGACATCGACTATGCCGTGACTGCGCTCATGGGCGCGGCCTATGGATCGTGCGGCGAACGCTGCATGGCGATTCCGCTGGTCGTGGCCGTGGGCGATACGACCGCCGACGCCGTGGTGGCCGGCCTGAAGATCGAGATCGCGAAGATGCGCGTTGGCCCCGGCACCCACGCCAGCAGTGACATGGGCCCGCTGGTGACCCAGGCGCACCGCGAAAAGGTCAAGGGCTATGTGGACCAGGGCGTGAAAGAAGGCGCCACCCTGGTGGTAGACGGCCGCGCTGCCATGGTTCAAGGCCATGAAAACGGCTACTTCCTCGGCCCCTGCCTGTTTGACAACGTGAAACCCGGCATGGTGATCTACCAAGAGGAGATCTTTGGCCCGGTGCTGGGCGTGGTGCGCGTCAAGACCCTGCAAGAAGCCATGGACCTGATCGACGCCCACGAATACGGCAACGGCACCTGCATCTTCACACGTGACGGTGAGGCCGCCCGCTACTTCACCGACAACATACTGGTCGGTATGGTGGGTGTGAACGTGCCGTTGCCGGTGCCTGTGGCTTACCACTCCTTCGGCGGCTGGAAGCGTTCGCTGTTTGGTGATCTGGGCGCCTACGGCCCCGACGCCGTTCGCTTCTATACCAAGCGCAAGACCATCTCGCAACGCTGGCCGTCGGCCGGGGTGCGCGAGGGGGCTGCTTTCAGTTTTCCCAGCAACCGCTGACTCGTCGTCGATCCCTGGTTCGCGCGGAGTTCCAAGGTGCAGGACGTGCGCCCTGCCCTGGCCCGTACCGTGGCCTCGGGTCTGCCCGCGGTGCTGGACTGCCACACACGTTTCCTGCCGCATCCGGCCACGGGCATGTTTGGCAGGATGAACCGGTATGGGTTTGAGGCGCTGACGCGGGAGACGCTGTAACGCTGCGCACTCAGGCGGTCCGATCGAACGCTGGTTTAGCGCTCAGCTGCTTGCTCATTGGGCAGATTCGCTGCGTCACAGGAGCGTTTCAACTCCAGGCTCGTGACGATGCCCATCGAGAGGGCATCGTGCTGTGCAATTTTCTCGCACTGACTCCAGCGCTGGCTACCGGGCTCGCTACCCTGGCACAACAAGATGGAAACACCATCTTTCCTTTTGAGCGCCTGGGGATGAAAGAAATAGGCGAATCCCCTTCTGTCCTGCAGATTCACCCACCGATCGACCAAGGCCTGATCGGCCTTGCCGTCCGAATACTTTTCAATGTACCGCTTCAGTTGCCACGGTGCCTCAGGAACGACCTGGCCATTGCTTCTGTAGTTGCTGTGAAATCCCACGGTGGTGGCGCTGGCGGCGTAATCATCGGTGAAATAGCGTTCCTTTCCGCCCAGAAACAAACGCGAGCACGATGAGCGGCAATAGCCGGACACGTAAGTTGCGATGCCCTTCTCGCGAAAGAGCGCGCCAAGACGGTAACCGGTATCAGCGTCGCCTCCGGGCGAATTGCGCAAGATGGCAGTCTTGATGCCGGGATTCTGCGCAAGAACGTCTTCCACCCGTCTGTATTCGTTGCCCTCCACGCGCCCCGACAGAATCACCTGGTTCTCGCAGGTACGTATCTCCATGCCCTGGGCGGGAAGCGCAAGCAATGCTGCGAATAGCGTGATCGTGGTGATATGCATTGAGGGGTAACGTTTGACTTAAGCGGCGCCGTCAGGCGTCCGCTTGAAGGATGGGTTAGGCATCGCCGTTGACAAAAGCACTACCGAGGCACAGCTGAGGCTTCGAAAGCCAGCGTTGGTTTCCATACGCAGATGCGTCCATCGATCGGTAGTTCCCATCACTTCAACCTCAAGGATCGTGGGGCAGCCGTCAAACGGCATCTCGTGGACCTGATAGTTGTATGCGTCAGAGAACACGAGCCTGTGGGGCTCAAAGATGTTGGCATCGTAATCAACCGGGTAGTCAATTTCCATCGTCAGAGTGTCCGCTTGGGGATCCTCAATCACGCTGAGAATCTGTGAATCGTGGAAGTGAATATCGGAGATGTCCATGATGAGAGATACCTAACGTGATATAGACCACAAAACACTGAGGGATAAAACGGGAAAATGACTGAAGAAATGAGGCACGAGAGAAGAGCAGTATTGGATGGATTGCTATTCTAAAAATAGCATGAAACCCGGCAAGGTTACCAACACCAAATGGTCATCTTGACCGTGAATTCTGTCTGCTCTGCCCGGACCTGGCTATCCCCCAAAAGGGTCATAGAGCGACAGCAGTCTCCGGGCGACAACAACCCATCAGCGCAAGCCCATCAAAAGCCCCGACCAGCGGGGCTTTCTTGCTCAGAACTGTCCGTGCCGGCTGAACCACCCCACCGGCTCACGACCCGAAGGTTTCTCTCGCGCGCGCAGATCATCCGGCAGCGTCGCCGGATCCCCCGGCACCCCGATGGCGATCAGCGCATGCGCCTTGCAATCGGCGGGGAGTCGGGTGGCTACGCGGGCCTTCTCAGCATCAAAACCCGCCATGGCGTGGCAGGCCCAGCCCAGGCTGGCGGCCTGCAGGGCCATGAAACCCCAGGCGCAGCCTGCATCAAACTCGTGGCTGGCCGTGTGCTCGTGCTCGCCGGTGCGTGCGTTGGTGAAATGGTCACTCGACGCCATCAGCACCAGGGCCGCCGCCTCCCCCGCCCAGCGCGCGTTCTTGTCGTTCAGAAAACCCTTGAAGGTCTCCCAATGCGCATCACCCTTGAGCGCATAGACCATACGCCAGGGCTGGGAGTTGTTGCGTGACGGGGCCCAGCGCGCCGCCTCCAGCAGCGTCATGAGCACCTCAGGGTCCAAGTTGCGCGGCTGGAAGGAACGGGGGGACCAGCGCTGGGTAAACAGCGGCAGGATGTCGGCGGCCGGCTGGCGGCTTTTAATCTCGGGCATATTTGGTTTTTACTCAGGCTTGAGGCCTGCGGTCTCGATGGCTTTGCGGTTGAGTTCGATGTCCTTCACAAGGAAGCTTTGGAAGGCCTGGGGGTTGAGGAAGGTGGGCACCGCGCCATTGGTTTCGAAAGCGGCCTGCAGCTCGGGCTGTTTGATCGCCTGTTCGGTCACTTCCAGCAGCTTGCGCGTGACCCCCGGGGGCAGGCCCTTGGGCGCGAGCAGGCCGATCCAGCCGGCGAATTCGTAGCCAGGCACCGTGGCGGCCAGGGAGGGCGTGTCACCGACCGGCTTGTGCTGGGTCCCCATGCTGTGGCCCAGCAGGCGCAGGCGCCCGCTCTTGACCAGGGACATGGCGGCGGGCGCCGGTGTCAGCACCCAATCCGTCTCGCCGGCCACCACCGAGGCCACGCCCTGGCTGCCGCCCTTGTAGGGCACGTGCAGGGACTTAAAACCCGCTGCGTTCTGGAAGGCCACGCCCGCCAGATGGCTGGCCGAACCGGGGCCGGCCGAGGCCATATTGGTCTTGTCGCCCTTGGCGCGGGCGTAGGCGATGAGTTCGGCCGTGGTCTGCACCGGCAGCGCCGGGTTGACCACCAGCACATTGGGCAGCATGGCAAAGATAGCCAGCAGGTCCAGGTCACGCAGGGGGTCGTAGGGCACGGCTTTTTGCAGCAGTGGTGCCGTGGTGATGGCGCTGGTGGAGCCGACGATGAGGGTATAGCCATCGGGAGCGGCGCGACGCCCGGCCTCCACACCGATGGCGCCAGCAGCACCGGCGCGGTTGTCCATCACCAGGGACTGCTGCAGCAGCGGCGCCATGCGGGCGCCCACGGCGCGGCCCATGGTGTCGACGGAGCTGCCCGGTGCATTGGGGATGATGAGCTGGATGCTGCGGTTCGGGTAGGCCTCCTGCGCGCTGGCAGGCAGCACCTGCGTGGCCGCGATGGCGGATAAGGTTCCGAGGAAACCCCGGCGGGATGCATGGGCAATCTGCGAGTTTTTCATGGCTGTCTCCTCTATGTATTTTTGGAATCCAGAAACGCCCTAGTGCGCGTAGCGCAACACCAGGCTGGCGGCACCCAGGGCCTTGCCCTTGAGCGCTTCCATCAGCTCGGCCTTGCTCAGGCCGGGCGGCAATGCATCGGGCGCCAGCGAGGTGGCGATCAATGTATAGACGTAGTGCTGGGGTGCGTTGCCACGCGGTGGGCAGGGGCCGAGGTAGGCCATGCCCAGCGTGTTCTTGCCCATCACCAGCTTGCTGCTGGGCGCACTCGCCTCGCCTTCGGCCAGGCCCGTCACGGTGGGCGCAATGCCATAGGCCGTCCTGTGGTTCACGCCCAGGCCCGCACGACCGGCCTGGTCGTCCATGACGATGGCAAAGCTGCGCGTGCCTGCGGGCACGCGCACCCAGCTCAGGGCGGGTGTGATGTTCTCACCCGCGCAATTGGGGTTGGCCGGGTTCTTGCCCGCGTTGGGCTTGGCGAGCATGGCGTTGTCGGCCCGGCCCGGTGAGCTCAGGGTGAAGCCGGTAGCGGCAGGCGGCGCGCTGGATGGGCTGGCACAGGCGGCCAGCAGAGCGGCCAGCGCCAGCAGCAGGCCGGTCTTGGACCTGCGTTGCAGGAGGTTCATGGTGGCCACTCCTTCACTCGGGCTGGACGCCGATGGTCTTGACCACGGTCGCCCAGCGCTCGCGTTCACCGCGCATGAAAGTGTCGAACTGGGCCACGGTCATGCTCTGCACGGCGATGGAGCCCAGGCTCATCATCTTCTGCACCACCTCGGGCTGCTTGAGGATGGTCTCCAGGTCACGGTTCACGCGGCTCACCACCTCGGCCGGTGTGCCGGCCGGGGCGAAGATGCCGTTCCAGCCCGTGTACTCAAAACCGGGGAAACGCTCGGCCAGCGTGGGCACATTGGGCATCTCGGCCAGGCGCTCGGTGGTGCTGACGGCCAGGGCGCGCAGCTGACCCGACTTGATGTAGCTGGCCAGCGCGGCGTTGGGCAGGCAGATCAGGGGCACACGGCCACCGATCACGTCCTGCAAGGCATCCGTGGCCTTGGTGTAGGGCACGTGGTTGAACTTGACGCCAGCCATATTGGCCACGTAATCGGCCAGCATGCCCGAGAAGGTCTTGGGGCCTTCGGTGGCGATGGCCACTTTTTCAGGCTCGGCCTTGGCAGCGGCCAGGGCTTCACCCAGGTCCTTGGCACTGTAGTTCGCGGCGGCGGCGATCACAAAGGGGCTGCGGCCCACCAGGCGCACGGGCGCGAAGTCTTTCACCGGGTCATACGGCAGGGTCTTGAAGGTGTAGAGGTTGGTGACCATGGCCGCCGTGGTGCCGAAGTAGAAGGCATAACCGTCGGCCGGGGAACGGGCCGCCGCCTGGGCGCCGATGAGGTTCTGGCCGCCGGGGCGGTTCTCCACCACCACAGGCTGGCTCCAGGCCTTGGCCAGCTGGTCGGCCACAAAACGGGCAATGATGTCGGGGCCCGAGCCCGCGGGCTGCGAGAGGATGAATTTCACGGGCCGCGCCGGCCAGGCCTGAGCCCAGGCAGCGGGAACGGCCGTGGCCAGCAGGCTGGCCTGGATGAAGTTTCTGCGTTGCATGTCTTTGTCTCCTCGTTGGTTGGTCTTTGTTGAACTCTGCTTGTCTCAGAAAGCGGCGAGCGACGCAAGCTGCGTGGACAGCTGGGACGCATCGGAGGCCACGCCGTAGACGTAGTGGTCAGGCCGCACCAGGGCGGCGCTGCAGCCCTGCTGTTCGAACCAGCGCGCGAGCACGCCCTCGGTTTCGGTGAAGCCGGGCGTACCCAGCTGCACCACGGTGAGGCCGGGGCGCATCTGCACACGTGCCTGTTGCCGCAGGGCGGCGTCGGCCTGCTCTGCCAGCACCAGCCGCCAGCCGCTGCCCAGCACATCGTCCATGCGCTGCTTCTCGCCCCCCACCATCAGCCAGGGCTGGGGGAAGATGGTGCCGCGTGCCGGGTGCAGCTGCACGGCCAGCAAGCCGGCACGCAAGGCGGGCTGCACGTCCTGGCGGGGTGTGGGTCGCACCACACCGCCGCAGTCGGCCAAGAGCTTGGCGTCACGGGCACGGGCACGGGCCGGGTCACGCTCGCCAATGATCTGGCCGATGGCCTTGATGCGGGTGGTGAGGTCGATGACGTGGGCCTTGCGCTCGTGGCCATAGCTGTCGAGCAGGCGTTCGGGCGCGCCGGCCTGCAGCACGGCTTGCAGCTTCCAGCAGAGATTGGCCACATCACGCAGGCCCTGGCACATGCCCTGGCCCAGGAAGGGCGGTTGCTGGTGGGCGGCATCCCCCGCCACAAAGACCCGGCCCTTGCGCCATTCACTGGCCACGAGGGCGTGAAAGCGGTAGCTGGCCTGACGCCAGAGTGTGGCGTCGGCCGGCGTAAGCCAGGGGGCGAGCAGCTTCCAGGTGCCTTCGGGGGTGGCCACCTGCTTCGGGTCTTCACCCGGGTTGATGGAAATTTCCCAACGGCGATGGTTGCCCGGACAGATGAGGAAAGACGTCGGACGCTCGGGCTTGCAGTACTGCGCGCTGGTGGTCGGCAGCTTGGCCAAGCCTTGGTCGTTGACCAGCACATCCACCACCAGCCAGGGTTCGTCGAAGTCCAGGTCTTCGAGCGTGATGCCCACCTGGCTGCGCACAGTACTCGACGCACCGTCGCAGGCGATGACGTAAGACGCTAACACGGTGGAGGTCTTGCCGTCGTCACCTTTTAGTGTGAGCGTGGCCCGGTCTGCGTCCTGCGTGATCTGCGTCAGCGTCTGCCCCAGGGCCACGGTGACCGAGGAGAAGGACAAAGCATGTTCGCGCAGGATGCGTTCGGCCGGCGGCTGCGTGAACACCACCGAAGGTGTGTGGCCCAGGGGGTAAGGCGGCGCCACGGTGGACATACGCTTGATGATCTGGCCGTCCACACCGTAAAAGACCGAGTCGGTGAAGGGCTCGACAAAAGGCTTGATCTTTTTGGCCACGCCCATCTGCTGGAGCAGACGGATGATTTCGTGGTCCATGGAAATGGCGCGGGGTTTGTCGTAGACCTCGTGCGACTTGTCGCAGACATAGGTGCGGATGCCCAGGGCGCCCAGCAGACCAGCGGCTACCGCCCCCGAGGGGCCGAAGCCGACGATGGCAACGTCGTAAGGCGTTGCCGCTTTCACGCTCACCATGCTCAGGCCTCGTTCTCGATGGTGTTGCGCAGCACGCCGATGTTCTCGATCTCGATCTCGACCACGTCGCCGTGTTTCATCCACACGGGCGGGGTGCGGGCCTGGCCCACGCCGGAGGGCGTGCCCATGATGACCAGGTCACCGGGCTCCAGCGTCATGCACTCGGTGAGCAGCATGATGGTCTCGGCCACGCCCCAGATCATGTCGCGGGTGTTGGCGTCCTGCATGATCTGGCCGTTCAGGCGGGCCTGGATGCGCAGATCGGTGGCGCCCGGGGGCAGCTCGTCGGGCGTGACCAGCACGGGGCCGAAGGGGCCGGTGCGGTCGAAGTTCTTGCCGATGGTCCACTGCGGCGTCTTCTTCTGGTAGTCGCGCACCGAGATGTCGTTGAAGACGGAATAGGCGAACACCGCGTCAAGCGCGTTCTCCATGGTGGCGTGTTTCACGGTCTTGCCGATCACCACGGCGAGTTCGGCTTCCCAGTCCAGGCGCTCGGACACCTTGGGCCGCAGGGCCTTGGCATTGGGTGCCAGAAGCGAAGACGTGGCGCGCATGAAAAACGAGGGGTAAACCGGCTTGGCGTGACCGCCTTCCTTGGCGTGTTCGAAATAGTTCAGACCCAGGCAGACAATCTTGCCCGGCTCGGGCAGCACGGGAGCCAGTTGCAGGCTGGCCAGGGGCAGGCGCGGCGCATTGGACGCGATGGCGGCCTTGGCGGCAGCAACCAAGTCCTGGCCCTGGCGCAGGGCGGTGCGCAGGTCGGCGCTGATCTGGGGCTGGGCCTTGTTGAGGTCGATGACCTCGTTGCCGATGACAACACCGAGACGCTGCTCCGTGCCCTGGGTGTAAGTGGTGAAACGCATGAAAACTCCTGGCTAAAAAATCAGAAAAACAAAATCAGGAAACAAAAACGATGGCCTTCTGCGCCTGCTTGAGGCGGGCGCTGGGCGGCTGGGAGATGCCCCACTGGTCCACACGGCCGGGCGGCCAGGTCCAGTCCGAAGGCTGGCCGGCCTGGTAGCTGTCGTCCACCTGCTCGACCTCGGCCGTGTATTCGATGACCACGTCGAAGGGGCCGACAAAGTAGTTGAAGGCGTTGTCACCGGGGCCGTGGCGGCCGGGGCCCCACTCGATGCCGTAACCTGCGTCACGCATACGACCACCACCGCGCATGACCGACTCCAGATCGGGCATGAGAAAGGCGATGTGGTTCAGGGCGTCGTTGTCGGTGTCACCGAGTGCGATGCTGTGGTGATCGCTGTTGCAGCGCATGAAGGCCATGATGCGGGTGCGATCCGAGAGCGAGAAATTGAAGACCTGCTCCATGAAGGCGCGCGTGGCTTCCACGTCGTGGCTGTTGAGCACGGCATGGGCCAGGCGCACGGGGCAATCCTTGGTTTCATGCGCATCGGCATGTTGGGCATCGCCATGCACGAGGCGGAAGATGCGGCCATCGGGGTCGTCCACGGTCACGGCCGTGCCACCACCGGGTTCCAACACGGGCGCGATGGCTTCGAGCACACGGCCGCCGGCCGTGAGCACGGCCTGCGCCACCTCGTCCAATGCCGCACGGCTGCGTGCGCGCAAGGTGACGTTTCGGATGCGGGCCGGGCCGTCGGCCAGGTGCAGGGCCAGCAGGTGGTGGTCGGCACCGGTGCCGCGCAGGTAGAGCGCGTCCTTTGTGCGTTCGGCCACGCTGAGGTTCCAGATCTGCGTGTAGAACTGTTCGGCCGCCTGCAGATCAGGCACGTTCAGGGCAACGCTGCGCAGGGCGCTGACACGCGAAGA
>CAUPRZ010000052.1:0-9291 GCA_963513855.1 uncultured Hylemonella sp. | reverse complement strand
CTTCATATTCGTTTTCGTCTTGGACACTCACGGTGTGCGATGCGCTGTTTCGCTCAAGGATACCCCAGTGGGGTCAATACCGCTGTTCGAGCACCATCTGGTCGTTGGTGCGTGTCATCTGGAAGCGGGTCAGATAGCTGTTGCCCAGCAGCACATAGGGCATGGGGGCGGGGGTGACGAGGGCATCAACATCGTAGACGTCAAGGCTGCCCAGGCGCACCGTGGAAAGCTTGATGCGCCAGCCCACGGTGACCCCATTGGCCGTGCTGACCTGCACGGTCTGGCCCGACTTGTAGGGCAGGCCTATGGCGTCGGCGTCGGTCACGCTCATGGACACCACCGAGGCGCCGGTATCGACGATGAAGGTCACCGTCCTGCCATTGATCTGACCTTGGGTACGGAAATGCCCGTTGCTGCCCGCATGCAGCACGATACGACGCCGGTCGCCGGCTTCCGGGGCGCCGGGGGCCGCCGAGACCGGGCCATCACCCAGGCGCAGGGTCTGGCGCTTGCCGCCGATTTCCACTTCGGCCTGATTGCCCTGGGCCGACAGCACCTTGACGCCGCGGTGCGTTTCGCCGGTGCTCACGCCCTTGGGTGGCGCGCCGTCGATTACCAGCAGGGCCTTGTTGCCCAGCACA
Source organism: uncultured Hylemonella sp. (assembly GCA_963513855.1). Taxonomy (GTDB): domain Bacteria; phylum Pseudomonadota; class Gammaproteobacteria; order Burkholderiales; family Burkholderiaceae_C; genus Hylemonella. The sequence goes on along the minus strand of CAUPRZ010000052.1, from coordinate 8,650 downwards.
CCCGACAGCACCACGGTCTGGGCCCAGGCCAGACCGGGCAGCGCACAGACGCAGAGCAGGAATAGGGCGGTCCGGCCGATCATGGGAGGTCAGTCGCGGAAGTTGTTGAAGGTCAGCGGCACGTCGTTGACCTCCTTGCGCAGGAGAGCCATGGCGGTCTGCAGATCGTCGCGTTTGGCGCCGGTGACACGCACCTTTTCTTCCTGGATGGCGCCCTGGACCTTGAGCTTGCTGTCCTTGATCAGACGCTGGATCTTCTTGGCCAGTTCGGCTTCGATGCCGTTGCGTACCTTGATGAGCTTCTTGACCTTGTCGCCGCCGATTTTCTGCAGATCACCGATCTCAAGAAAACGCACATCCACGGACTGCTTGGTCAGCTTGTTGCGCAGCACCTCGAGGATCTGCTCGATCTGGAAGTCGGCATCACCGATCACCGTGATCTCCTTGTCTTTGAGCTCGATGCTGGCGGAAGTGCCCTTGAAATCGAAGCGGGTGGCGATTTCCTTGGCGGCGTTGTCCACGCCGTTTTTCACCTTGACCATATCGGCTTCGCAGACGGTATCGAAAGAAGGCATGACGGTATTTTTCTGTGACGAATGCTGATGAGAGAATCAGGGTCTGTCGCCGACCCCCCCTAGAGGGACTATGTTAGTCGAGAAAAACGTCCCGCTCCAGCCTTACAACACCTTCCGCATCGTCGCCCGGGCCCATACCCTGGTCCGGGTGTTGCAGGAGGCCGACGTGTCCGCCTTGCTGGCCGATCCTGAACTGGCCGCGGCGCCCAAATTCGTGCTCGGTGGGGGCAGCAATATCGTGCTCACCGGGGATGTGAAGGCGCTGGTGCTCAAGGTCGAGATCCAGGGGCGGCGCCTGGTCGAGGAGACGCCCAAGGCCTGGATCGTCGAGGCCGGGGCCGGCGAGAACTGGCATGACTTCGCGGCCTGGACCCTGGAGCAGGGCTGGACCGGCCTGGAAAACATGGCCCTGATCCCCGGCACGGTGGGTGCGGCGCCGGTGCAGAACATCGGGGCCTATGGCGTGGAGCTGCAGGACCGCTTCGAGTCTCTGGACGCCATCGACCTGCAGACGGGCCAGCCGTTCACGCTTGAGGCCGCGCAGTGCGGCTTTGCCTACCGCGATTCGGTGTTCAAACATGCTCCGGGCCCGAACGGCCTGGGCCTGGCCGGCCGGGCCCTGATCACGCGCGTGCGCCTGCGCCTGCCCAAGGCCTGGAAGCCAGAACTGGGCTATCTGGACCTACAGCGCAAGCAGGCCGAGACCGGCATCATGGAGCCTTCGGCCCGGCAGATCTTTGTGTGGGTCTGCGAGATCCGCCGTGCCAAGCTGCCCGACCCGGCCGTCATCGGCAATGCCGGCAGTTTCTTCAAAAACCCGACCGTCACGCCCGAGCAGTGTGCGGACATCATTGCGCGTGATCCGGGCATCGTGCATTACCAGCTGGCGGACGGCACGGTGAAGCTGGCCGCGGGCTGGCTGATCGACGCCTGCGGCTGGAAAGGCAAGTTCATCGGCCAGGCCGGGGTCTACGAGAAGCAGGCCCTGGTGCTGGTCAACCGCGGCGGCGGCGAGAACGGGGCCACGGGCGGCGAGGTCATGACCCTGGCCAAGGCCATCCAGACCAGTGTCTACGAACGCTTCGGCATCCTGCTGGAACCCGAACCCGTGGTGATCTGAGCTGCTGCCTGGGGCTGGGCTTCAGTCGACCTGTCCGACTGAAGCGGCGGCGATGTCTTCCAGCGCCCTTTGCAGTGCCGCCCGGCTGGGCGTTTCGATGAAGACACACTGCTTGCCAGTGCGCTTGCAGTGGTCCTTCACGCGCCAGTAGGCGTTGTGGCTGATGCAGCCGCTTTGGCAGATCACCAGATCCGCTGCCGCCAGCGTGGCGTCGAGCTGGGAGCTGTTGTCTTCCGTCCCGCCGTCGTGGTGCAGAAAGCGTGCGCCTGTGTGTTCGATGACCTGGCGGTAGATGGGCACACTGGCCGTGCGTCCCCCGACGCAGAGCACGGCGCGGTGCTCCAGTCGCGGGGTTTCGCTCACCACCTCCGGCACGATCGTCGTGGCCTGGGCTAGGCGAATCTGCAGGCCTTCGGCCCGCTCGCGTTGGACCTGGGCTTCCAGCCGGGCCTGCTGCAGCTGGCGTTGTTGGGCCTGGAGTTCTTCCTGCAGCTGCCGGTTTTGTTGGGCCAGCGTCAGCCGCGCCGGCAGCTCGGGTGAACTGGCCTGCAACTGCTCCAGCTGTTCCTGCTGCTGTTGCAGCCGGGTCTGGGCCTGGACCAGCTCGGCGCGCAGACGCAGGCCAGTGGCCTGCTGTTCCTCCAGCCGGGCGCTGTAGTGGCTGACCTGCTGCTGGCAACGCTCCTGGGCGCCCGCCAATTCACGGGCCAGGATGGCGTTTTCATCGTGCAGGGTTTCGAGCCGGGTCAGGTCGGCGCGGCAGGCCATGCCCACCTGGTGCTGCATCATGTGCACTTCGCCCAGGATGCGGTGTTCCAGCGCCGAGTCACAGCGGGGATGCGTCAGGGCGGCCCAGAGTGCACCGGCCCAGTCCGAGCTGGCACGGCAGTCGTCCCACCAGCGACCCAGGGCTTCGGTGGACTTGAGCTGCTGGGCGGCGCGCAGCACCAAGGCATAACGGCTTTCCAGTTCCTTCTGCACGGCTTCGGACAGGAGGGAGCGGTGCCGGCATTCGGTCACGGCGATGCAATGGACCTCGTAGTCGTTGTGCTGTTGCATCTTGCCCAGGGCCTTTTCGGCTAGCCGGCGCAGCTGGGTCAGGGGCAGGCAGACCCCGATGACCGGGCAGTAGGCATGACCGTCCAGTTCCCAGAGCCGACGGCGGCGCGAGCCGCTGGCGGGCGTGGGAATCTCGACCCGGGTTTCAGTCACCTGGGCCTGGGCGTAGGGTATCGGGGTGGTGGTGGGGCGTTGCTGGCACATGGGTGGCTCCTCAGTGCGTCAGTGCAAGAGGCCGCCGCCGGGCAGGGCCGCCAGCGGGTCGGTGGAACGGGTCACCACCGAGGCATCCCCGGCCGATTCCGAAACGAGCACCCAGCGCTCATGCGCGCGCGCCATGACTTCGCGCAGGCCGGGGCTGGCATGGGGGTGGTTCTTGAGGAAAAAGAGGTTGGCGACGATCTTGCGCGCCATCAGGGTGCGCTGGCGGCTGGAGGGCAGATTGCCGTCCTGGGTCGGGGCGGCCCAGCAGGTCATGAGGGCAAAGGTGCCGGCTACCAGGGCTTCCAGGCAGGGCGGGTTGTGGGCATCGTCGGCGCAGGACATGGGGTTCTCCGTGGAACATGGCGTTTTGCCATGGCCAGATTGTAATGAGAATAATTCGCATTACAAGGAAAACTTGTGACCCCATGAAACTGGGCGTCGGAAATGAAAAAGCCCGCACAGGGCGGGCTTTTTCGTTCAGAACACAGGCCGAATCACTTCAGCTTGGTTTCCTTGTATTCCACGTGCTTGCGAGCCTTGGGATCAAACTTCATGATCGCCATCTTCTCGGGCATGGTTTTCTTGTTCTTGCTGGTCGTGTAGAAGTGACCGGTGCCGGCCGTGGATTCCAGCTTGATTTTTTCGCGTCCGCCTTTGGTTGCCATGATTCAGCTCCTTAAGCTTGGCCACGTGCGCGCAGGTCGGCGAGCACGGAGTCGATACCATTCTTGTCGATCAGACGCAGGGCAGCGCCGGACACGCGCAGACGGACCCAGCGGTTCTCGGACTCGACCCAGAAACGGCGATATTGCAGGTTCGGCAGGAACCGGCGCTTGGTTTTGTTGTTGGCGTGGGAAACATTGTTCCCGACCATCGGGCCTTTACCCGTTACTTCGCAGACGCGTGCCATGAGGACACTACACTTTCTTTGAAACGGCGGTCACTGACGTGAGCGCCTCACCTCGCCAGTAGGGTGGCGGTAACCCATAGAGTTGCCGGGCAAGCCCAGTAAAGCCTGCAATTATAGCCAGATTCGGAAAGCCTGGGGCTTATTCCTGTTGTTCCAGGAAGCGTTGGGCATCCAGGGCCGCCATGCAGCCCGTGCCGGCGCTGGTGATGGCCTGGCGGTAAACGTGGTCCTGCACGTCGCCGGCGGCAAAGACGCCGGGCACGGAGGTCTGGGTGGCAAAACCCTTGAGGCCGCTCTGGGTGACGAGGTAGCCGTTTTCCATGGCCAGCTGGCCCTGGAAGATCTCGGTGTTGGGGGCGTGGCCGATGGCGATGAAAGCGCCCTTGAGTTCCAGGTCCTCGGTGCTGCCGTCGACCGTACTCTTGAGTCGCACGCCAGTCACCCCGCTGGCGTCGCCCAGCACCTCGTCCAGGGTCTTGAAGGTCTTGAGCACGATCTTGCCGGCCTTGACCTTGTCCATGACCTTGTCGACCAGAATGGGCTCGGCCTTGAACTTGTCGCGGCGGTGGATCAGGTAGACCTTGCTGGCGATGTTGGAGAGGTAAAGCGCTTCCTCGACGGCCGTGTTGCCGCCGCCGACCACTCAGCAGATCTGGTCGCGGTAGAAGAAACCGTCGCAGGTGGCGCAGCCCGAGACGCCGCGGCCCATGAAGGCCGTTTCCGAGGGCAGGCCCAGGTATTTGGCCGAGGCACCGGTGGCGATGATCAGCGAGTCGCAGGTGTAGGTGCCGCTGTCGCCGGTCAGGGTGAAGGGGCGTTTGCTCAGGTCAACCTGGTTGATGTGGTCATAGACGATTTCAGTCTTGAAGCGCTCGGCGTGGGCCAGGAAACGCTGCATCAGCTCCGGTCCCCGCACGCCGTCCACATCGGCCGGCCAGTTGTCGACTTCGGTCGTGGTCATGAGCTGGCCGCCCTGGGCCATGCCGGTGACCAGCACGGGGTTCAGGTTGGCGCGGGCGGCATAAACGGCGGCCGTATAACCGGCCGGGCCGGAACCGAGGATCAGGACCTTGGCGTGTTTGTTCTGCGACATTCTGTGAACCTTGGGTGGTGGGTGGGTCTTTTGGTCAATAATCTGTGGCGCCGCGAACAGTGCCGCGGCCATGGCACAGGGAGGAACCCGTGACAGTCGGGACCATGCCATTGTAAGAACTCATCGTTGCACGTGCAGAGTGACCGACCTATGTCAATGTTGACCAATCAGGATTTGTTGCGCCGCGTCCCCTTGTTTTCCATGCTGTCGGACGAACAGCTCCAGGCCCTGGCGGCTTCGGTGGAGAAGCGCCGTGTCAAGCGGGGTGAGCGCATCGTGCAGCAGGGTGAAAAATCCGACGCCCTGTCCATCATTCTTTCGGGGCGTGCGCGGGTGCTCATGACCGACAGCAGCAACGGCCGTGAGGTCATCCTGGCCACGCTGCAGTCGGGCGACTATTTCGGCGAGATGAGCCTGATCGACAACGACGTGCACTCGGCCACGGTCGAGGCCGAAACCCAGACCGATGTGCTTGAACTCGGACGGGCCGAATTCCTGCGCAGCCTGGCCGACAGCGCGCCCATGGCCTACGGCATCATGCGCGGCCTGGTGCAGCGCCTGCGCCATGCTGACCGCAAGATCGGTTCCCTGGCGCTCATGAGCGTCTACGGCCGCGTGGCCAATGTGCTGCTCGACACGGCCAAGACCGTGCCGGCGGGTGACATGGTCATCCGCGACAAGCTCTCGCGCCAGGACATCGCCAAGATGGTGGGCGCCTCACGTGAGATGGTCAGCCGTGTGATGAAGGATTTCGAGGAGCAGGGTTTTGTGACCCCGCTCGACGGCGGCGCCATGCAGGTCAAGGAACGCCGTTCCAAGCCGCGCTGAGGCCGGCACCCGTGCGGGGGCTTTTCCAGTTTTCATGACCTACCGACTCCATACACTGAATTCCGACGACTCCGGCGCCGCGGCGCCTGCGCGCCCCGGCCGTAGCCGCTTTGCCGGCGAAGTTCTGCTTTTCATCAGCTTCGTGCTGCTGGCCTACTGGCTGCTGGCCCTGCTCAGCCATGACCTGCTCGATGCGGCCTGGTCTTCGTCAGGTGATGGCGGTCCCGTGCGCAACCGGGGTGGGCAGCTTGGTGCCTGGATTGCCGACGCCAGCTATTACCTCTTCGGTTTGTCGGTCTGGTGGTGCTTTGCCGCCGCCGTGCGCGGTTGGCTCTCGGCGGTGGCGCGCTGGCTGCGTGGCCCCGACCTGCCGGAGGAGCCCGCTCCTCGGCCCTCGCGTCTGGCGCGCTTCGCGGCAGGTCGCTGGAGTTTCTGGTTGGGCCTGCTGCTGCTCATGATGGCCAGCACGGCCATCGAATGGGCACGTTTCTACAGCCTGGAGTCGCGTCTGCCCGGCGGGCAAGCCGGTGGTGTGCTGGGTTACTGGGTGGGGCCGCTGGCGACGCGCTGGCTGGGCGTGACGGGATCGGCCCTGCTGGCCATCGGCCTGTGGGTGCTGGCTGTGGCCCTGGTGTTCCGCTTTTCCTGGGGCCATGTGGCCGAGCGCCTGGGTGGCTGGGTGCAGGACTTCATCGAATCGCGGCGTGTGCGCCGTGAACTGGCCCAGGACCTGGCCCTGGGCCAGCGGGCCGCGCGTGAGCGCGAAGAAGGGGTGCTGGAGGAGCGGGAAGACATCATCGAACACCATGCGCCGCCCGTGCTGATCGAGCCCGTGCTGGCCGAAGTGCCGCAAAGTGCGCGCGTGGCCAAGGAGCGGCAGAAACCCCTGTTCGCCGACATGCCCGATTCCAAGTTGCCGCAGGTGGATCTGCTTGACGGGGCCCAGTCGCGCCAGGAAACCGTCTCCCCCGAGACGCTGGAGATGACGAGCCGCCTGATCGAGAAGAAGCTTAAGGACTTCGGCGTCGAGGTGCGCGTGGTGCTGGCCCAGCCCGGCCCGGTGATCACGCGTTACGAGATCGAGCCGGCCACGGGCGTGAAGGGCTCGCAGATCGTGGGCCTGGCCAAGGACCTGGCGCGTTCGCTCAGCTTGGTGTCCATCCGCGTGGTCGAGACCATTCCGGGCAAGAATTACATGGCGCTGGAACTGCCCAACGCCAAGCGCCAGTCCATCAAGCTCTCCGAGATTCTGGGTTCCCAGGTCTACAACGAGGCCAAGTCCATGCTCACGATGGGCCTGGGCAAGGACATCGTGGGCAACCCCATCGTGGCCGACCTGGCCAAGATGCCTCACGTGCTGGTGGCCGGCACTACCGGCTCGGGCAAGTCGGTGGGCATCAACGCCATGATCCTGAGCCTGCTCTACAAGGCCGAGGCGCGCGACGTGCGCCTGCTCATGATCGACCCCAAGATGCTGGAAATGTCGGTCTACGAGGGCATTCCCCATCTGCTGGCGCCCGTCGTCACCGACATGAAACAGGCCGCGCACGGCCTGACCTGGTGTGTGGCCGAGATGGAGCGCCGTTACAAGCTCATGAGCAAGCTGGGTGTGCGCAACCTGGCGGGCTACAACCACAAGATCGACGAAGCCAAGGCCAAGGAACAGTTCATCTACAACCCCTTCAGCCTCACGCCCGAGTCGCCTGAGCCGCTGGACCGGCTGCCGCACATCGTGGTCGTCATCGACGAGTTGGCCGACCTGATGATGGTGGTAGGCAAGAAAATTGAAGAACTTATTGCCCGTCTGGCGCAGAAGGCCCGCGCGGCCGGCATCCACCTGATCCTGGCCACCCAGCGCCCCAGCGTGGACGTGATCACCGGCCTGATCAAGGCCAATATCCCCACGCGTATCGCCTTCCAGGTCAGCAGCAAGATCGACAGCCGCACCATCCTCGACCAGATGGGCGCTGAGGCCCTGCTGGGCATGGGCGATATGCTCTACATGGCCAGCGGCACCGGCCTGCCCATCCGCGTGCACGGTGCTTTGGTCAGCGACGAGGAGGTGCACCGCGTGGTGAAGTACCTCAAGAGTCAGGGCGAGCCTGATTACATTGAGGGCGTGCTCGAAGGCGGTACGGTCGATGGTGAGGACGGCCCGCTGGGCGAGGGGGGTCCTGCTGGCGAGAAGGATCCCATGTACGACCAGGCGGTGGAAATCGTCCTGAAAAACCGCAAGGCCAGCATCTCGCTGGTGCAGCGTCACCTCAAGATCGGCTACAACCGCGCGGCGCGCCTGGTGGAAGACATGGAGAAGGCCGGTCTGGTCAGCGCCATGAGTACCAACGGCCAGCGCGACATCCTGGTGCCGGCGCGCGCAGAATAAAGCCATGAAAAAAATCATTGCTACGTTTTTTATAGCTATCGCTTCTGGCCTGGCCCATGCGGATGGCCTGGAGGCACTCGAGCTTTTCCTCAAGACCGCTTCCAGTGGCCGTGCCGATTTCACCCAGGTGGTGACGGCACCGCCGCGCGAGGGGCAGGTGGCGCGCACGCGCAACTCCAGCGGGACGTTCGAGTTCCAGCGCCCGGGGCGTTTCCGGTTCGTCTATGGCAAGCCCCTGGCCCAGACCATCGTGGCCGATGGCCAGACCCTGTGGTTGTACGACCAGGACCTGAACCAGGTGACGGCGCGCGCCCAGGCCAGCGCCCTGGGCAGCACACCGGCGGCATTGATCGCCTCGGCGGCCGATCTGCGGGCCCTGCAGGCCGACTATCAGCTGGCCAACGCACCCGAGCGCGAGGGTCTGCAGTGGGTGCTGGCCACGCCGCGCGCGCGTGACGGCCAGGTGCAGAGCGTGCGT
>CAUPRZ010000051.1:0-9310 GCA_963513855.1 uncultured Hylemonella sp. | reverse complement strand
TTCTGCTTCCAGGGTCACCCGGAAGCCTCGCCCGGCCCGCACGATATCGCCTACCTGTTCGACCGCTTCACTGCGCTGATGGAGAAAAAATAACATGCCGAAGCGCACAGACATCAAGAGCGTCCTGATCATCGGCGCCGGCCCGATCATCATCGGCCAGGCCTGCGAGTTTGATTACTCGGGCGTGCAGGCCTGCAAGGCCCTGCGCGAAGAGGGTTACAAAGTCATCCTGATCAACAGCAACCCCGCCACGATCATGACCGACCCGGCCACGGCCGACGTCACCTACATCGAGCCCATCACCTGGCAGACGGTCGAGAAGATCATCGCCAAGGAAAAGCCCGACGCCATCCTGCCCACCATGGGCGGCCAGACCGCGCTGAACTGCGCGTTGGACCTGTGGCATCACGGCGTGCTGGACAAGTACAAGGTTGAGCTGATTGGCGCGACGCCCGAAGCCATCGACAAGGCCGAAGACCGCCAGAAGTTCAAGCAGGCCATGACCAAGATTGGCCTGGGCTCGGCACGTTCGGGCATTGCCCACAGCATGGAAGAGGCCTGGGGCGTGCAGAAGACCGTGGGTTTCCCCACCGTCATCCGCCCCAGCTTCACGCTCGGCGGCACGGGCGGCGGCATCGCCTACAACCCGGAGGAGTTCGAGACCATCTGCAAACGTGGCCTCGAAGCCTCGCCGACCAAGGAGCTGCTCATCGAGGAGTCGCTGCTGGGCTGGAAAGAGTACGAGATGGAAGTCGTGCGCGACAAGGCCGACAACTGCATCATCGTCTGCTCGATCGAGAACCTGGACCCCATGGGTGTGCACACCGGTGACTCCATCACCGTGGCCCCGGCCCAGACCCTGACGGACAAGGAATACCAGATCATGCGCAACGCCTCGCTGGCGGTGCTGCGTGAAATCGGTGTGGACACGGGCGGCTCCAACGTGCAGTTCTCGGTCAACCCCAAAGACGGTCGCATGATCGTGATCGAGATGAACCCGCGCGTGAGCCGTTCCTCCGCGCTGGCCTCCAAGGCCACGGGTTTCCCGATTGCCAAGGTCGCGGCCAAGCTGGCCGTGGGCTACACCCTGGACGAACTGCGCAACGAGATCACGGGCGGTGCCACGCCGGCCAGTTTCGAGCCCAGCATCGACTACGTGGTCACCAAGATTCCCCGTTTCGCTTTCGAGAAGTTCCCCACAGCTGACAGCCGCCTGACCACGCAGATGAAGTCCGTTGGTGAGGTCATGGCCATGGGCCGCACCTTCCAGGAGTCCTTCCAGAAAGCCCTGCGCGGCCTGGAAGTGGGCGTCGACGGCATGAACGAAAAAACCCAGGACCGCGAGGTGCTGGAAAAGGAACTGGGCGAACCCGGCCCCGAGCGCATCTGGTACGTGGGTGACGCCTTTGCCATGGGCCTGTCGGTGGACGAGGTCTATGACCTGACCAAGATCGACAAATGGTTCCTGGTGCAGATCGAAGAGATCGTGAAGATTGAACTTGATCTGGACAAGCTGACAGCCGAAAAGGGCGAACAAGCCCTGGCCGCGCTGGACGCCGCCACGCTGCGTGCCTTGAAGAAAAAGGGTTTCTCCGACCGTCGTCTGGCCAAGCTGCTCAAGACCAGCGAGAAACATCTGCGTGACACACGTCGCAAGCTGGGTGTGCGCCCGGTCTACAAGCGTGTGGACACCTGTGCCGCCGAGTTTGCAACCAACACCGCCTATATGTACTCGACCTACGAGGATGAGTGCGAGGCCGAACCGACGAACAAGAAGAAGATCATGGTGCTGGGCGGTGGCCCCAACCGCATCGGCCAGGGCATCGAGTTCGACTATTGCTGCGTGCATGCGGCACTCGCCATGCGCGAAGACGGCTACGAAACCATCATGGTCAACTGCAACCCCGAGACCGTGTCCACCGACTACGACACCTCGGACCGCCTCTACTTTGAGCCGCTGACGCTGGAAGACGTGCTCGAGATCGTGGACAAGGAAAAGCCCACGGGCGTGATCGTGCAGTACGGCGGCCAGACCCCGCTCAAGCTGGCGCTCGGCCTGGAAGCCGAAGGCGTGCCCATCATCGGCACCTCGCCCGACATGATCGACGCCGCCGAGGATCGCGAGCGCTTCTCGGCGCTGCTGCGTGAACTGAATCTGAAGCAGCCTCCCAATGCCACGGCCCGCACCGAGCCCGAGGCGCTGGAAAAAGCCTCTTCCCTGGGCTACCCCCTGGTGGTGCGCCCCAGCTACGTGCTGGGCGGCCGTGCCATGGAAATCGTGCATGAGCAGCGTGACCTCGAGCGTTATATGCGTGAGGCCGTCAAGGTCAGCAACGACAGCCCCGTGCTGCTGGACCGCTTCCTCAACGACGCTATCGAGTGTGATGTGGACTGCCTGCGCGACCCCGAGGGCAAGACCTTCATTGGCGGCGTGATGGAGCACATCGAACAGGCCGGCGTGCACAGCGGCGACTCCGCCTGCTCGTTGCCGCCCTACAGCCTGAGCGCTGCCACCGTTGACGAAATCAAGCGCCAGACGGCGGCCATGGCGGCTTCACTGCAGGTCGTGGGCCTGATGAACGTGCAGTTCGCCATCCAGAAGCAGGATGGGCAGGACGTGATCTTCGTGCTGGAAGTGAACCCGCGTGCCTCGCGCACCGTGCCTTTCGTGTCCAAGGCCACCGGCATCCAGCTGGCCAAGGTGGCGGCGCGTTGCATGGCTGGCCAGACCCTGGCCTCGCAGGGCATCACCCAGGAAGTCACGCCGCCCTACTACAGCGTCAAGGAAGCCGTTTTCCCCTTCGTCAAGTTCCCGGGTGTGGACACCATCCTCGGCCCCGAGATGAAGTCCACGGGCGAAGTCATGGGTGTGGGCAAGACCTTTGGCGAGGCGTTTGTGAAGTCGCAGCTGGGTGCGGGCACCCGTCTGCCCACCTCCGGCAAGGTCTTCATCTCGGTCAAGCAGAGCGACAAGCCCCGTGCCGTGGAAGTGGCCCGTGGCCTGATCGCCCAGGGCTTCAGCGTGGTGGCCACCAAGGGCACGGCCGCGGCCATCCAGGCCGCTGGTCTGAGCTGCGAGGTGATCAACAAGGTGACCGAAGGCCGCCCCAACATCGTGGACCAGATCAAGAACGAGGAAATCGCCCTGGTCATCAACACGGTGGAAGAGCGCCGCAACGCCATCGTCGATTCGCGCCACATCCGCACCTCGGCCCTGTTGGGTCGTGTGACCACCTTCACCACCATCGCGGGCGCGGAAGCGGCCGTCGAGGGCATGAAGTACATGGACAATCTGGACGTGTATTCGGTGCAGGAGTTGCACGCGCAACTGGCATAGAATCATCCGCATAGCCCCGGGGGCAGGCCAGCGCTCAGCGCGGTCTGCCCCCGTTACTTTTACTTCCCATAAATCAGAGACATGGTCACCATCCCGATTACCAAGCGCGGCGCCGAGAAGCTCAAGACCGAGCTGCACCACCTGAAGACGGTGGAACGTCCTGCCGTGATCAACGCCATCGCCGAGGCGCGTGCGCAGGGCGACCTGAGCGAAAACGCCGAATACGACGCCGCCAAGGACCGCCAGGGCTTCATTGAAGGCCGCATCCAGGAGGTTGAGGGCAAGCTCTCGGCGGCCCAGATCATCGACCCGACGGCCATCGACGCCGACGGCAAGGTGGTCTTCGGTGCCACGGTCGAGCTGGAGGATGAGTCCACTGGCGACACGGTGACCTACCAGATCGTCGGCGAAGACGAGGCCGACCTCAAGCTGGGTCTGATCAATGTGGGTTCGCCCATCGCTCGTGCCCTGATCGGCAAGGAAGAGGGCGACACGGCCGAGGTGCAGGCGCCCGGCGGCGTCAAGCGCTACGAGATCGTGGCCGTCAGCTACCGCTGAAGATTCGGACGGATTTGATGGGTGCTTTCCTGCTCCGGCTGCCTCTGTGGGTCGCCGCACTCTGGTGGGGCAGCCTCACAACCATCGGTTTCCTCGCCGTCCCCCTGCTTTTTGTGTACCTGCCCAGTCCGGCCCTGGCCGGCGGCATGGCCGCCAAACTTTTTACCGCCCAGACCTGGGTGACCGTGGTGTGCACGCTGCTGCTCTTGCTGGCTTCGCGGCCGCGCGATGATGGGCAGGAGGGGGCAGAGAACCCGCTGCAGGCCGTGCGGCTCACCGTCGTGGGTGGCCTGCTGCTGGCCCTGCTGGTGGAGTTTGCCGTGGCGCCGCGTATCGTGGCGCGCGAGAACCTGGCGCTGTGGCACCGGGCCGGCAGCGCGCTGTATGTTCTGCAGTGGTTTTGTGCCGCCATCACCTTCTGGCGGCTGAGTCGTCCGGCCGCAGCCTGACGCTCAGGTCTGGCTGCGCTTTTTGACGCTGGTCTGCTTGGGCTTGGCCCGCTTGACCTTGCCGCCAGGTGTCAGGCGCTGGTTGCCCAGCACGCGCAGCATCTGCACTTCGGGGCGCTGGCCGCCGCGTTTGCTGAACTTGAGCACCTTGACATCGCGCGGGCCGGGCATGCGGTCCTCGTCCTCGACGCGCTCCTTGACCACTTTGGGGCGCCAGAGCACCAGCAGCTTACCGATGTGCTGGATGGGGGCAGCGCTGAGTTCGTCGGCCAGGGTCTTGAAGATCGTCTCGCGTTCGGTGCGGTCGTCGGAGAAGACGCGGACCTTGATCAGGCCATGGGCTTTGAGGGCAGCGTCGGTTTCCTTCTGGACGGCGGCCGTCAGGCCGTCGCCGCCAATCATCACGACCGGGTCGAGGTGATGCGCCTCGGCGCGGAAGTCCTTGCGCTGGGCCGGGGTGAGTTGTATCGCGGGCATGTCCGTATTATCGTCGCTTAAGCGGGAGAGGTCAGTCCCTCCCCAAGGAAAGAAATGAAAGTCCAAACCAAGAGCAAAAAAGTCAACAAGGCCTGGCTCAACGACCACGTCAACGATACCTACGTCAAGCTGGCGCAGAAAGAAGGAGATCGGGCGCGGGCGGCCTACAAGCACAAGGAAATCGACGAAACCCTGCGCCTGGTCAAGCCCGGGCAGGTGGTGGTGGATCTGGGCTGCGCGCCCGGCGCCTGGAGCCAGTACCTGCGGCGACGTATGGCGCCCGGGGGGGCCGCGGTGGGTGAGCTCAATGGCACCATCATCGGCCTGGACCTGCTGCCTATGGAGCCTGTCGAGGGTGTGCAGTACATCCAGGGCGACTTTGGCGAGTCCGAGGTGCTGGCCCGGCTGGAAGGGCTGCTGCAGGGCCGCCAGGTCGATGTGGTGGTCTCGGACATGGCGCCCAACCTCTCGGGCGTGTCCTCGGTCGACGCAGCCCGCATGGAGCACCTGATCGAGCTGGCCATTGATTTCTGCCAGCACCATCTCAAGCCTCCGGGCGCCCTGGTGGCCAAGGTCTTCCACGGCCGGGGTTACGAAGAAATCATCCAGCACTTTCGGGCCAATTTCCAGACCGTCAAAGCCATCAAACCCAAGGCCTCGCGTGACCGTTCGTCTGAAACTTTTCTGGTGGGCCTGGGCCTGAAGTCGGTGGTGGCGACCTGATCCCCGACACCACGCTGGGGCATAAGCGCCGTGGTATCGGCCGCCAATCCCCTGCACGGTCAATGGCTGTCGCCGGAAAAATCAATCAGCACCGGGCTTGAAAGGCCTAAAATGGTGCCAACTTATGTGTTTCCCTGGCACCCCTACTGGAGCTGCACTTGAATAATCAGTGGTTTTCGAAAATCGCCGTCTGGCTGGTCGTTGCGCTTGTGCTGTTCACGGTCTTCAAGCAGTTCGACAGCCGCACGGCAAGCTCCACCGGCACGCTGGGCTATTCCGACTTCCTGGAAGAAGTGCGCAGCAACCGCATCAAGAGCGCCCTGATCCAGGAAGGCCCCAGTGGCACCGAGATCGTGGCCACCACCATAGACGACCGAAAGGTGCGCACCACCGCCACCTACCTGGACCGCGGCCTGGTCGGCGACCTGATCGCCAACGGCGTCAAGTTCGACGTCAAGCCGCGCGAAGAAGGCTCCCTGCTCATGACCCTGCTGGTCAGCTGGGGCCCCATGCTGCTGCTGATCGGTGTCTGGATCTACTTCATGCGCCAGATGCAGGGCGGCGGCAAGGGCGGCGCCTTCAGCTTCGGCAAGAGCAAGGCGCGCATGCTCGACGAAAACAACAACCAGGTCACCTTTGCCGACGTTGCGGGTTGCGACGAGGCCAAGGAAGAAGTGAAGGAAGTCGTGGACTTCCTCAAGGACCCGCAGAAATTCCAGAAGCTTGGCGGTCGTATTCCGCGCGGCCTGTTGCTGGTCGGCCCCCCGGGTACCGGCAAGACCCTGCTGGCCAAGGGCATCGCCGGTGAAGCCAAAGTGCCGTTTTTCAGCATCTCGGGTTCCGACTTCGTTGAAATGTTCGTCGGCGTCGGTGCTGCCCGCGTGCGCGACATGTTCGAGAACGCCAAGAAAAACGCCCCCTGCATCATCTTCATCGACGAAATCGACGCCGTGGGCCGCCAGCGTGGCGCTGGCCTGGGCGGTGGCAACGACGAACGCGAGCAGACCCTCAACCAGATGCTGGTTGAAATGGACGGTTTCGAAACCAACCTCGGCGTGATCGTGGTGGCTGCCACCAACCGCCCGGACATCCTGGACGCCGCCTTGCTGCGCCCGGGCCGCTTCGACCGCCAGGTCTACGTGCAGCTGCCTGACATTCGTGGTCGTGAGCAGATCCTCAACGTGCACATGCGCAAGATTCCGATCGGCCAGGACGTCAACGCCAACATTCTGGCACGTGGCACCCCTGGCATGTCCGGTGCCGACCTGGCCAACCTCTGCAACGAAGCTGCCCTGATGGCCGCGCGCCGCAATGCGCGTGTGGTCGAAATGCAGGACTTCGAGAAGGCCAAGGACAAGATCTTCATGGGCCCCGAGCGCAAGAGCATGGTCATGCCCGAGGAAGAGCGCCGCAACACGGCCTACCACGAGTCCGGCCACGCCCTGATCGGCAAGCTGCTGCCCAAGTGCGATCCGGTGCATAAAGTCACCATCATCCCGCGTGGCCGTGCCCTGGGCGTGACCATGAGCCTGCCCGCGCAAGACCGCTACAGCTACGACAAGGACTACATGCTGAACCAGATCAGCATGCTCTTTGGCGGCCGTATCGCCGAAGAGGTGTTCATGCACCAGATGACCACGGGCGCTTCCAACGACTTCGAGCGCGCGACCACCATCGCTCGCGACATGGTCATGCGCTACGGCATGACCGATGCCCTGGGCCCGATGGTCTACGCCGAGAACGAGGGCGAGGTTTTCCTGGGCCGCTCGGTCACCAAGACCACCAACATGAGCGAGCAGACCATGCAGAAGGTGGACAGCGAAGTGCGCCGCATCATCGACCAGCAGTACAAGCTGGCGCGTGACCTGATCGAGCAGAACAGCGACAAGATGCACGCCATGGCCAAGGCCCTGCTGGAGTGGGAAACCATCGACACCGAGCAGCTGGACGACATCATGGCTGGCAAGGAACCCCGTCCGCCGAAAGACTGGACGCCGCGCACGCCGAATTCCGGTGGCGGTGACGCCGGTGGCACACCAGCGGTGCAGACCGATCCCTCACCGACCGCCGCCTGAATCGGCTCGATCATCACAAACGGGGCCCAGTGCCCCGTTTTGTTTTTCTCAGTTGGAACGACGCATGATCTGGTTGACCACCCGCTACGCGATCGCCCTGTCCCGGCCCCAGGTCATGGGCATCGTCAACATCACGCCGGATTCTTTCTCGGATGGCGGCAGCCACGCCGACACACGCTCCGCGCTGACCCATTGCGAACAGCTGCTCAAGGACGGGGCCGATATCCTGGACCTGGGGGCAGAGTCCACGCGCCCGGGTGCTGTGCCGCTGCCGCTGGAGCAGGAGCTGGCCCGCCTGCTGCCCGTGCTGCGTGAGGCGCTGAAACTCGGTGTCCCCCTGTCCATCGACAGCTACAAACCCCGTGTCATGCAGGCCTGCCTGGATCTGGGGGCCGACATCATTAACGACATCTGGGCTCTGCGCTGGTCAGACGCAGCGGATCCGCTGGATGGGCGGCAGGTCGTGGCGGCTCATCCGTCTTGCGGCATCTGCCTCATGCACATGCATGGTGAGCCGCGCACCATGCAGATCAGTCCCATGGAAGGCGACGTGCTGCCGGTTGTCCGTGATTTTTTACGCGATGTGGCGCAGGATTTGTCGGCACGCGGTGTGGCCCGGGAGCGTATCGTCCTGGTTCCTGGGATAGGCTTCGGCAAGACCGTGGCACAGAATTTTTCCCTGCTCGCGCGGCAGACTGAGTTGCTGGCCCTGGGCCATCCCCTGCTGGCAGGCTGGTCGCGCAAGTCTTCCTTGGGTTCGGTGGCTGGTCTGCAAGCTGGCAGTGTCGTTCCAGTGGGGCAGCACGAGCGTCTGGCCCCCAGCATTGCGGCCGCGCTGCTGGCGGTGGAGCGGGGCGCGGCCATCGTGCGTGTGCACGATGTGAGGGAAACCGTGCAGGCACTGAAGGTACTGGCAGCTATAAAATGAATAGCGTTTGATCACGACAAAACCCAGGGGTTCGAGACATGAGCAGAAAATACTTCGGCACCGACGGCATCCGCGGCATGGTGGGCCAGGCGCCCATCACGCCCGACTTCGTGCTGCGCCTGGCGCACGCCGTGGGTCGTGTGCTCAAGCGTACGGAAGAGCGCCCCGTGGTGCTGATCGGCAAGGACACGCGGATTTCGGGTTATATGCTGGAGAGTGCGCTCGAATCCGGTTTCAACTCGGCCGGTGTCGATGTGGTGCTGCTCGGTCCCCTGCCCACACCGGGCGTGGCCTACCTCACGCGCGCGCAGCGCGCCTCGCTGGGCGTGGTCATCAGCGCCAGCCACAACGCCTATCCCGACAACGGCATCAAGTTCTTCAGCGCCCAGGGCAGCAAGCTGCCGGATGCCTGGGAGCAGGACGTGGAGGCCGTGCTCGAGGAGCCCCCTGTGTGGGTGGACTCGGCCAGCCTGGGCCGTGCGCGCCGGCTCGACGATGCCTCGGGCCGTTACATCGAGCTCTGCAAGAGCACCTTTGCGCATGACCTGACGCTCAAAGGACTCAAGATCGTGGTCGATGCGGCACACGGTGCGGCCTACCAGATCGCGCCCAAGGTGTTTCACGAACTCGGCGCCGAGGTGGTGGCCATAGGCTGCGCGCCCGACGGCCTGAACATCAACCACGAAGTCGGGGCTACGCATACCGAGACCCTGGTGGCTGCCGTCAAGGCGCATCAGGCCGACTACGGCGTCGCGTTGGACGG
>CAUPRZ010000050.1:0-9470 GCA_963513855.1 uncultured Hylemonella sp. | reverse complement strand
GTCGAGCTCGGAGGGGAGGGGCCGCGACTGCAGAAGAGGTGTCGTGACCGGCTTCCCTGCGTGAGCATTACCTCCATCAGGTTCAAAGGGACTTTCTCAGTCGACGCGGCATGGGCCGCGGCAACACCCCTAGCGGATGTGCTCTGAGAGCACAGGCTGCATTTTAGTCCCGTACCCGCCAAGAAAAAGCCCGCCTGGAGGGCGGGCTTGCTCTGATTTCGGGATTCTTGACCCGAGTCAGCCGGAATCAGTCGAAAACCGGTGTTTCCACGCCCAGCACCTTGTGCAGCTTGGGGCTGGTGGTGGTGTACTGCAGGTGGATCTTGCCCTTCTCGGGGAAGATGATGGGCGCGGCGGCAAAGGCAGCCAGCGCGCATTCATGGAAGCCCGAGAGGATGAGCTTCTTCTTGCCCGGGTAGGTGTTGATGTCACCCACGGCAAAGATGCCGGGCACGTTGGTCGAGAACTTCTCGGTGTCCACCAGCAGTTGCTTGCGTTCGATGTCCAGGCCCCAGTCGGCGATTGGGCCCAGCTTGGGTGAGAGGCCGAAAAAGACCAGCAACACGTCCAGCGGCACCACACGGGTCACGCCGTCACCGCCCGTGACCTTCACGGCGGCAAGCTTGCCGTCCTTTTCCTCGATGCCCGTGACCTGGCCGACGATGAACTGCATCTCATAGGCGTCGCAGAGCTCCTTCATCTTGGCCACGCTGGCGGGTGCGGCCTTGAAGCCGTCGCGGCGGTGCAGCAGGATCACGCTCTCGGCCTTGTTCGGGCCTTCGGCGGCAAAGTTCAGCGTCCAGTCCAGGGCGGAGTCACCACCGCCCACGACGATCAGGTTCTTGCCAGCGAAGTCGGCCGGGTTCTTCACGCGGTAGAAAAGCTGGGAACCGTCGAACTTCTCCAGACCGTCGACCTTGAGCGTGCGTGGCTCGAAGGCACCGACGCCGGCGGCGATGAAGATGGTCTTGGTCAGGAAACGGGTACCCCTGGAGGTCTCGACGTAAAAGCGGCCGTCGTCCTGCTTTTGCACCACGGTGACCGTCTGGCCCAGGTGGAAGGTGGCGCCGAAGGGCTCGATCTGCTTGAGCAGGGCGTCGGTCAGTTCTTTGCCCGTGCACACCGGGATGGCCGGAATGTCGTAGATGGGCTTGTCGGGGTAGAGCTCGATGGGCTGGCCACCGGGGTAGCTCAGCGAGTCGATGACGTGGGCCTTGATTTCGAGCAGGCCGAGTTCAAAGACCTGGAACAGGCCGACAGGGCCGGCGCCGATGATGACGGCATCGGTTTCGATCGGGCCTTCATGGGCCTGGGCGGTCTGGATCACGGCGGGACTGAGTTTGGGTTCCATTCTGGTCGGTGTGATTAGCGGACAAGCTCGCCGAGCTTGCCGGTTTTGTCTTTCCACTCATCCGAATCGGGGAGAGAGGGCTTGCGTTTGGTGATGCTTTTCCAGGTCGGAATGCGGGCCAGCTCGGCGTTGAGCTTGGTCATGTGCTGCTGGTCGGCCGGCACATCCTCTTCGGCGTAGATGGCATTGACCGGGCACTCGGGAATGCAGACCGCGCAGTCGATGCACTCGTCCGGGTCGATGGTCAGGAAGTTCGGGCCTTCACGGAAGCAATCGACGGGGCAGACATCCACACAGTCGGTGTATTTGCAGCGGATGCAGGATTCGGTGACGACGTGAGTCATTTTTAGTTCTGGACGATGGGTGGGAAAACCCTTGATTTTATTGGCATTTGCCCTGACCGGGGATTTCCGCCCTTGACCCTTGGAGGGTTGTTGCGCTGGATCAATCCCCGGGAAGGTCAGTTCACGAGGACGGCCCCGGAGGTTCGATGGCTGGCGGTGTCCACCAGGATCAGCGAACCCAGGGTCCGCGAGCGGGCAAAAGGCAGGGCCGCGAGCGGTTCCTGCAGCGCCAGTTCGATGTGCCCGATGGCATTGGGATCGAGCTGGGTAGCTTCTTCTTCGGCCAGGGTGTTGATGTCCAGGCGGTGCACGATGCGCTTGACCTTGGCCTTGACCCAGCGGTGCCCATGCAGGGCCCAGTAGACGCGGCCGGCGACCAGGGGCTCGTCGTCCATCCAGGCCACGGTGACCGTGAGTTCCCGGCTGGACTGCGCCTGGTCGGCCGACAGCAGCCAGTCGCCGCGCGACACATCCACTTCGCGGTCCAGCACGATGCCCGCGCTGTGGCCGGCGGTCACGTCGCCGGGCTGGCGCACATGGTTGAGCACCTGGGCCACGGTGGCCGTCTGGCCGCTGGGGAAGATCTTCACGCTGTCGCCAGCCTTGACGCCGCCGGCGGCCACACGGCCCCAGAAGACGCGGCGGCCCTGGCTGGTGTCACTGGAGGAGGAGAACTTCTCGACCCACTGCACCGGGAAGGCGAAGGGCAGTTCGGTGTCGGGCTCGGTGGTGGGCAGGGCTTCGAGGATCTGTAGCAGCGTGGGGCCGAAATAACCGCACCAGCCGGCCTCGCTGGCCGCATCCACCACGTTCCAGCCCTGCAGGGCCGAGACCGGCACGGTGGCCTGTACGGTCAGGCCAGCGTTCTGGGCGAAGGCCTGCAGCGCATCGCGGATGTGTTTGAAGGCCAGGGCCGCGTCAGCTACGGCGTCCAGCTTGTTGACGGCAAAGACGATGGAGGGTACGCGCAACAGCTGCAGCAGCAGGCTGTGGCGGCGGGTCTGCGGCAGCAGGGCCAGGGCGGGGTTCTGCCAGTCCAGCTTGGTGGCGTCGACCAGCACCAGGGCGGCGTCAGCACTTGACGCTGCCGTGACCATATTGCGGGTGTACTGCTCATGGCCCGGCGCATCGCCGATGATGAACTTGCGCGTTTCGGTGCTGAAGTAGCGGTAGGCCACGTCGATGGTGATGCCCTGCTCGCGTTCGGCAGACAGGCCGTCGGTCAGCAGGGCCAGGTCGGTCTGGCCCTGGCGCTGCACGCCGGCCAGGTGATCCTGCAGCACGGCGCGGGTGTCGACCAGCAGGCGGCCGATCAGCGTGCTCTTGCCGTCGTCGACCGAGCCGCAGGTGATGAATTTCAAAGCGTCCATCAGAAATACCCATCCTTTTTACGTTTTTCCATGGACGCATCCGAAGTCTGGTCGTCCATGCGCGTGGCGCCGCGTTCGCTGACCTCGGCGGCCAGGGTTTCGATCACGATGTCGGCCGCCGTGGCGGCTGTGCTGGCCACCGGGCAGGTGCAGGTGATGTCACCCACGGTGCGGAAACGCACGTCGCGCACGATGACCTGTTCGCCTTCACGCGGTGGCGTGAGTTCAGTCACGGGGGCCAGCATGCCGCGGCGGTCCACCACTTCACGTTTGTGGGTGTAGTAGATCGAGGGCAGGGCGATGTTTTCACGTTCGATGTACTGCCAGACGTCGAGTTCGGTCCAGTTGGAGATGGGGAAGACGCGGAAGTGCTCGCCCGGTGCCAGGCGGGTGTTGAACAGGGTCCAGAGTTCGGGGCGCTGGGCCTTGGGCTGCCATTGGCCGAAGCTGTCGCGGTGGGAAAAGATACGCTCCTTGGCGCGGGCCTTTTCCTCGTCGCGGCGGGCGCCGCCGATCAGCGCGTCGAAGCGGAACTCTTCGATGGCTTCCAGCAGGGTGACCGACTGGTGCACGTTACGGCTCTCGCCCGGGTGGGCCAGGCGCACGGTGCCGCGTTTCATGGAGTCTTCCACGCTGCGCACGATGAGTTCGGCGCCGAGTTCCTTGGCGCGCTGGTCGCGGAAATCGGTCACTTCGGGGAAGTTGTGGCCGGTGTCGATCATCAGCAGGGGGTAGGGCAGGCGGCCGCGGCTACCGGAGGGGCCTTTCGAATCCATGAAGGCTTTTTCGGCGCACCGGAGCATGACCAGCGAATCCTTGCCGCCGGAAAACAGCAGGGTCGGGCGCTCGAAGGTGGCCGCCACCTCGCGCAGGATGAAGATGGTTTCTTCCTCGAGCGCGTCGAGGTGGGCGTTGCTGAGATGGTGCACCGGCTGGTCCAGTAGGTCGTGTTGTGTGCGGGCGTTCATGGCGGGTGTCTCTCGGTCAGTGCGCCAGGTGCAGGCCGCACTCGCGCTGTTCTTCGCCCTTGGTCGGGTCCACGTAGTCGAAGTTGTTGGGCAGACCGTGGATCTCGCAGTACTGGTACAGGTCCTTGGACGACCAGTGCAGCAGGGGCGCAACCTTGATCAGGCCGTCGGGGTTGATGCTCACGGGGTCCATCTGGGCGCGTACGGCGCTGTCGGTGGCGCGCAGGGCGGTGAACCAGACCTTGGGGGCGGTTTCACGCAGGGCGCGGGCGAAGGGTTCCAGCTTTACCTCTTGGGTGAAGGCGGCATGGCGCGGGTCGTCGAGTCCGGGCAAGGGGCCGTCCACGGCCTCGCGGTGGGCGCGCGAGCGCAGCGGCAGGTAGATGTGCAGGTTCAGCCCGAGCTGCTTCGTCACTTCGTCGGCATAGCGGTAGGTGGCCTCGGTGTTGTAGCCGTTGTCCATCCAGACCACGGGCACATCGGGCTGTACGCGTGTGACCAGATGCAGGATCACCGCCTCGAAGGGACGGAAATTGGTGGTGACGATGGCCTTCTGGCCCAGGCCGAGTGCCCATTTCACCAGGGCGGGGGCGTCGCGGCCGAGCTCGGCGTTGATCTTGGCGAGATCGATGCTCATGCAGCCTCCCGAGCGAAACGTGGGCGCGGCAACACGGCGTCGCCCTGGTAGTAGCCCTTGAAGCGGGCCAGCTGGCGCTCGGCCACGGCCAGGTCCTGGTCGGCACGCAGCACGGCTACCGTGAAACCGTTGCGCGCTAGCAATGGCAGCTGGTCCACCAGCACGTCGCCCGTGGCGCGGATCTCGCCCTTGAAACCCAGGCGGCGGCTCAGCAGGAAGGCCTGGCTATGGGCGCGGCCGTCGGTGAAGGCGGGGAAGTTCAGGTCGATGCGGGTCACGCCGTTCAGGGACAAAGTGCGCGGATCGGCGTCGTTGGCCAGGGCGAGCACCTGGGGGGAGGCAGCGTCGCTGGCGTGGAGGTCGGCGGTGAGGAGTTTCATGACAGTCCTTGCTCAGGCAGCGGTGGCTTCTTCTTTGGCAGCGTGACCGGTCTCATGGCGGACCTGGTTGCCGGCCTGCTTGAAGCTGTCGTGGCCGACACGACGCAGCGTGTCGATGAACAGCTCGCCCGGCTGGCGCTGCGCGCAGTAGGTGTCGAGCAGGGCTTCGATCACGTCAGGCACTTCGTGAGCAGAGAAGGAGGGGCCGATGACCTTGCCGGGCACGGGCGCGCCCGACAGCGTTTTGCCGTCGGAGCCACCCAGCGTGACCTGGTACCACTCCTTGCCGTCCTTGTCCACGCCCAGGATGCCGATGTGGCCGCTGTGGTGGTGACCGCAGGAGTTGATGCAACCGCTGATGTGCAGGTCGACCTCGCCGATGTCGTTCAGCTCGTCCAGGTCCTGATAGCGTGCGGTGATGGCGTCGGCCAGGGGGAGCGAGCGGGCGTTGGCCAGATCACAGAAGTCGCCGCCGGGGCAGGCGATCATGTCGGTCAGCAGGCCGATGTTGGGTTTGGCCAGGCCCAGGTGGCGGGCTTCGCGCCAGAGTTCGGCCAGCTGGTCGCAGCGCACCCAGGGCAGCACCAGGTTCTGCTGGTGTGTCACGCGGACTTCGCCGCCGCTGTAACGCTCGGACAGTTCGGCCACGGCGTCCAGTTGTGCAGCGGTGGCGTCGCCCGGGGACTGGCCCAGGCGCTTGAAGGACAGGGTCACGGCGCGCAGGTCGGGGTTCTTGTGCGCGTGCACATTACGCTGCAGCCAGCGGCCGAACTCCACGTCGTCCTCGGCGGCGGCGCGCAGGATGTGGGCGATCTTGGCGTCGGCGCTCTTGCGGTCGCAGGTCAGTGTGGGCGGCACAAAATGGGTGCTGATGCGCTCGAACTCGGTGACGCTGATGGTGTGCGGGGCGCCGTCACGCTCGATGATCTGGCGGTATTCCTCTTCCACCTCGTCGATGTAGCGCTGGCCTTCGGCCTTCACCAAGATCTTGATGCGGGCCTTGTACTTGTTATCGCGGCGGCCCCAGCGGTTGTAGACACGCACCACGGCTTCCAGGTAGTTGAGGAGTTGTTCGGTCGGCAGGAACTCGCGGATCACGGTGCCGATCACCGGGGTGCGGCCCATGCCGCCGCCCACCAGCACCTTGAAGCCCAGGGCGCCTTCCGAGTTGCGCACCAGCTGCAGGCCCACGTCATGCCAGGCGATGGCGGCGCGGTCTTCGGCAGCGCCCGTGATGGCGATCTTGAACTTGCGCGGCAGGAAGGCGAACTCGGGGTGCAGGGTGCTCCACTGGCGGATCAGTTCGCCGTAGGGGCGCGGATCGGCCACCTCGTCCACGGCGATGCCGGCCAGCGCGTCGCTGGTGGTGTTGCGGATGCAGTTGCCGCTGGTCTGGATGCCGTGCATGCCCACCGAGGCCAGCAGGTCCATGACGTCGGCGCTCTTGTCCAGCGGGATCCAGTTGAACTGCACGTTCTGACGTGTGGTGAAGTGGGCGTAACCCGTGACCAGCTTGCTGCCAATGGCCTTGCCATCACGCAGCTGGATGTCACCGAGCTTGTTCTGCGCGGCCACGGCGCCCTGGAAGACCTCGTTGCTGGGCTGGTCGTAGTCGCGGGCGATCTTGGCCAGCACACGCACCTGGGCGCTGGAGAGTTCGCCATAGGGCACGGCCACGCGCAGCATGGGGGCGTGGCGCTGCACGTACCAGCCGTTCTGCAGGCGCAGGGGACGGAACTCTTCTTCGCTGAGCTGGCCATTCAGGCGGCGGGTCAGCTGGTCACGGTACTGCTCGGCGCGCAGGCGCACGAACTGGTGGTCGAATTCGGTGTACTGATACATGTCAGATGGCAATCAATTTCAAGCCGGCCCAGGCCAGCAACACGGAAAGGATGGAACGCACCACGCGCTCGTTGATGCGGTGGATCAGGTGGCTGCCCAGCCAGATGCCGGGCAGGGAGCCGGCCAGCAGCAGGGCCAGCAGCGGCCAGTCCACCGAACCCAGGGAGGCATGGCCCAGGCCGGCGACCAGGGTCAGTGGCACGGCGTAGGCGATGTCGGCGGCAACGATGCGCGGCAGCGGCAGCAGGGGGTAGATGATGAGCAGCACGCTGACACCGATGGCGCCAGCGCCCACCGAGGTCAGCGTCACCAGTGTGCCCACCACGGCGCCCAGGGCCAGGGGCAGGCCCCAGTGGCGGGGGCGGGCGGCGCGGTCTTCCTCGCCGGCAGCCAGGGCAGCTGGCAGCAGACGGCCGCGCACGGCCTTGTAAAGAGTGGCAGCGGCCGTCAGCAGCAGGGCCACGCCCAGTGTGGCCGTCATGATGCGCTGCACGGCCGGATCAGCCGGACCGACGCGGTGCAGCACATACAGCGTGATCAGCGCGGCGGGGATGCTGCCGGCCGAAAGATTGAGGACGATGCGCCAGTCCACCAGACGGGCGCGGGCCAGGCGCACGGTGCCGCCCAGCTTGGTGAAGGCGGCGAACAGCAGGTCGGTGCCGATGGCCAGATGGGGTTTGACGCCAAAAAAGAAGATCAGGATGGGCGTCATCAGCGAACCGCCACCCACGCCGGTGAGGCCCACGACCACACCGACCAGGAAACCCGCCAAAATGAATGCCACGTCTTGCATGGCCCAGACTGTAAAAGCGGGTCTTCAGATCCCAAACTACATTTTTCTTGTTGCCCTATAACGATTGGTAATAAAGAAGCTCAGGGCGCTGCCGGCGGCAACCAATCCGCGCCCAGGGTGCGCCGGACCAGGTCCAGGCTGGCCCTTGCGTCCAGGCTCAGGGCTGCCTCTATTTTGGGCAGCTCGGTCTCCCAACCCGGCTGGGCGTAGGCTAGCTGCTCCCGCCGGTCCATGATGCTCTGGCCCTCGGCCAGGCCATCCGGCACCACCCGTACCCGGCCGGTCGTGGTCTGGAACAGGCCGGGCTGCAAGAGATACAGCAGGGCCAGCAGGCCGCCGGACGGGCAGGCGGGTTCGCCTGTCTCATAAGAAGAACGGGCCGTGGCCTGCACACGCACGGCATGGGCCAGGGCGGTCAGGGCCGGGTGGGGCCGGCGGGCGGCCAGTTCCTCCACCCAGGCCAAGGGCACGGGGGCAGCCTGGCTCACGTCCAGGCCCAGCAGGGTCAGCGGAAAACCGGCCGTCAGCACCTGGTCGGCTGCATGGGGGTCGAGCCAGAAATTGAGTTCGGCCACGGGCGAAACCTCGCCCGGCGTAGCGATGCTGCCGCCGGCCACCACCAGCTGGCCCAGCAGCTCGGGCAGATGGGGCTCCAGCCGCAGGGCCTGGGCCACATTGCCCAGCGGGCCGGTGCAGACCAGGGCCAGCTGGCCTGGATGGGCCCGGGCCAGTTCCACGATGCAGCGTGCGGCCGAGCGTTCGTCCGCGCCGTGTACTTGCACGGCGTGCTCGGGCAGGTCCCCCAGGCCGTCGCTGCCATGGCTTTGCGGGTCGTGCAGGCCCATGACCTTGCGCGTGGGCGTGGGCACGCCGCTGCAGACCGGCAGCTCGGCGCGGCCGGCCAGGGCGCAGAGCAGCAGGGCGTTGCGCGTGGCCTGGGCCAGGGACACGCGGCCATAGGTGGTGGTCACGGCCAGCAGGTCCAGCTCCGGATGGGCCAGCGCGAAATACAGGGCCAGCGCGTCGTCGGCGCAGGGGTCGCAGTCCAGGATGATCTTGTGGGCCATGAGGTGATTTTGCGGCAAAGTACAGCCCTGCAGGGGCCGGTACAGTTGGCGGGGACCGAAAGCTAGAGGGAGGGAGACGCTATGAAATTACTTAGACCGCTTCAATTTTTGGCGATCACGTCGTTGCTATTGGCGCTGGGAGCCTGTGCGGGCTTTTCACAGTCTCGGACGATGCACAGCTTTGCATTTGATCCCTATCTGGAAAGCGAAAACATCGACCTTTTGTATTACCGGTATGGATCGGCGAATGAGGTCGGCTTACGCACTTCGCAGCATGCACTGAATCAGATCGGGAAAAGTCCTGGCATCAGCATCACCGGCAATTTGCCGGTGGGTGATGATCTGTATGTGAAATGGCAGGACAAGAGGACGGGACAGATTTACGAAGATTCGGTGGATCTGAAATCCCGACTTCCTTTCATCATGTACAAGCAGGAGATTCATCCCGTGATCGAAGGATCGCAGCTCTACGTGTATCTGGTCTCGTATGAGCCTGCGAGGGAAGTGATGCGGTCGGAGGACGTAGAGCAAATACGCCAGATGAATAGAACTCGCAGAGAAAGGGTGTTCAATTATCGGCTGCGCAATCGGGTGATTCAAATTTACCCGGAGCGGATTGTTGATCCCCATCTGCCGCCAGATTTCAAAAAATAGGCTCCGCGAATCACAAGGCGGCAAGGGACCAGGCTCGAATCAGGAAAAGCTCAGTCCAGGCGTC
>CAUPRZ010000049.1:0-9494 GCA_963513855.1 uncultured Hylemonella sp. | reverse complement strand
TGCGTTTCATCAAACGCTCGCGCGACCTGGGGTTTTCCATGGCCGAGATCGGCGAACTCGTGGCCCTGTGGCAAAACCGCCGCCGCGCGAGTGCCAACGTCAAGCGCATCGCCCAGAAACATGTGGACGAGCTGGCCGTGCGCATCGAAGCCATGCAGGCCATGCAACGCACCCTGGGCCAGCTGATGCATCACTGTCATGGCGACGAACGGCCGGACTGCCCCATCCTCGACGACCTGTCCGGTGCGTCCCTGCCCGGTTGACGCCATCGGCCGCCGCGTCCATGATGAACCTTCCACCACTCCAGGAGTAGACGCATGAAGACCAATATCGGCAATATCGAGCGCGGCGTCCGCATCGTCGCCGGCCTTGTGCTGGTGGTCCTGGCCACCACCGGCACCGTGGGCTGGTGGGGCTGGCTGGGTCTGCTGCCCATGGCCACCGGCCTCACGGGCTGGTGCCCGCCCTACACGCTGCTGGGCATCAACACCTGCAAGGTCAAAGACGACCCGGCCTGAGAGGGACAAAACCGGACCAGCTGTGGTTCAATGGAAGCACCCCTAGGGCTCTGTTTCTCCCGCTTGAACACCGATCTGCACCTTGCGCTGCTGAGCTGCCTCGACGAGGCGACCACGGGGATCGGCCTGTTCGATTCCGAGGACCGCCTGCGCTACGCCAACCCCCACTTCCGCGCCACCTATGCGCTGGCACCTGACGCCGAGCCCAGCTGGGAAGAGCTGATGCGCCATTGCCACCGCGAGCGCGTGGGCCTGCTGATCGAGACCGATGACATCGAGGCCTGGCTCACCCAGGTACGGCGCACGCGTCGGCAGCAGCCGGTGCGCAACTTCGAGTCTGACTTTGTGGACGGCCGCTGGATGCGCGTGAGCGAAACCCTGCATGCCAGCGGCTGGGTGATGGTCCTGACCACCGACGTGACAGCACTCAAGGTCAACGAGTCCACCCTGCGCCAGGCGCGCGACGAAGCCGTGCGCCTGTCCATCACCGACCCTCTGACCGGCCTGCACAACCGCCGCCATGTCTTCGAGCGGCTCGACGAGTTGCACACCCACGCGCGTCAGCTGCGTTACCCCCTGAGCCTGGCCGTGCTCGACCTGGACCATTTCAAGCAGGTCAACGACACACACGGCCACGCCACGGGCGACCAGGTGCTGGTGCACTTCGCCCGCCAGCTCAGGCAGGCGCTGCGCCCGCAGGACCTGGCCGGCCGTATCGGTGGTGAGGAGTTCCTCCTGGCCCTGCCCAACACCACGCCCCAGGGCATGCACCAGGTGCTGGGCCGGCTGCGGGCCAGCCTGGCCACCAGCGCCCCCGTCACCGCCCTGCCCCAGCTGCGCACGAGTTTCTCCAGCGGCATCGCCCACGCCCTGCCGGAGGACACGGTGCAGAGCCTGTGGACACGCGCCGACCGTACGCTTTACCGGGCCAAGGCCGCAGGCCGCGGACAAGACCTTGATGACGATGCTGTCACGGGCTTTGCGGTGTAATTCCGGCATGGACACCAAGCCCGTCACCTCCCCCCGGCACGTCGAGCGCCTCATCACCGGCCAGCCCACCATGGACGGCGCCGGCGTCAAGCTCACCCGCGTGCTCACGCAGAATCTGCAGCAGCGGCTCGACCCTTTCCTCATGCTGGACAACTTCGCCAGCGATGACCCCAAGGACTACGGCGCCGGTTTCCCCAACCACCCGCACCGCGGCTTCGAGACCGTGACCTACATGATTGCCGGCCGCATGCGGCACCGCGACAGCGCGGGCAACGAGGGCCTGCTGAGCAACGGCGGCGTGCAGTGGATGACGGCTGGCCGTGGCCTGATCCACAGCGAGCTGCCCGAGCAGGAGGAAGGCGTGATGGAGGGCTTCCAGCTCTGGCTCAACCTGCCGGGCCGCGACAAGATGGGCCCGCCCGGCTACCGCGACATCCAGAGCGCCGAGATCCCCGAATTCACCACGCCCGAGGGTGTGACCGTGCGCGTGATCTCCGGCAGCAGCCACGGTGTACGCGGCGCCATGGACCGGCCGGTCGACGCCTGGCCCACTGATCCGCTCTACCTGGACCTGCATTTCCCGGCCGGCGGCGGCGTCTTCCACCAGCCGCTGCCAGCCGAGCACAACGCCTTTGTCTATACATACCGCGGCAGTGTTCAGATCGGTGAGACCGTGGTGCCACGGCTGCGTATGGCCATCCTCGAAAACACAGGTGACGGCGTGTTGCTGCAGGGTCAGGCCGGCGACACCCCGGCACGTGTGCTGCTGATCGCCGGGCGGCCGCTGCGCGAACCCATCGCGCAATACGGCCCTTTCGTGATGAACACACGGGAAGAGTTGATGCAGGCGGTGGAGGACTTCCAGAACGGCCGCCTGGCCTGAACCCGCCCGGAACGCCGGGCGCTCTTGCACATTTGCCAGCCAACTTCCTCATTTGATTTACACAAGTGCGGTACAGGCTCATGCCCGCGATACATGCGACTTTCACACTGAAGCTGTCCTGTGGATCCCTCACAGGTTCTTTGCAAGGATGAAGCCATGAAAGTGAATCTCAAACCCGCCCTGCTGGCCGCCCTGATGGCCACGTCCGCCCTGACCGTGCTGGCCCAGCCCGCCGGCGGCCCGCCGCCTGAAGGCAAACCCGGCATGCACCAGCCCGACCCTGAACGCCGTGCCCAGATGCAGGAACGCATGGGCAAGCAGATGGCCAAACGCGCCGCCGAACTCAAGGCCCAGCTGAAGCTCAGCCCCGAACAGGAAGGCAGTTGGAACGCCTATGCGGCCGCCATGAAACCCCCGGCGCACCCGGCCATGCCCAAACACGAGGACCACGCCAAGCTCAGCACGCCCGAGCGCCTGGACCAGATGCGCGCCCACCGTCAGCAGCGCGAAGCCGAGTTCGACAAGCGTGACGCCGCCACACGCAGCTTCTACGGCACACTGAACGCCGAGCAGAAAAAGACCTTCGACGCCCGCACCGCGCGCCCCATGCACGAGGAAGGCCGTCGCCACCACGGCCCGCGTTAAAGTGGGGGCATGAAGCAGCCCAGCAGCGCCGTCCCCGGCACGGTCCGCACCGTCGGTCTGGACCGCCCCCTGCACTGGCTGGTGCAAGGCTGGCGTGACAGCTGGTCTTGCGGCGGGGTCAGCTATGCGCACGGCCTGACCCTGGCCCTCTTCGGTCAAGTGCTGCTGCTCATGGGCCACCACCAGTTCTGGCTGCTGGCCGGCGCCTTCTCGGGCCTGCTGGTCGTGGGGCCGGTACTGGCCACGGGCCTGTATGCGCTGAGCCGCGCCATCGAACGCGGCGAACCGACGTCCTGGCGCCTGGTGCTGCAGACCTGGCTGAGCTGGCGCCGCCATGGCCGCAGCCGGGATGGCAAGGACTGGCGCCTGGTGCGTTTCGGCCTGTTGCTGGGCCTGGCCGGCACCGGCTGGGTACTGACCTCGGCCGCCCTGATCACCCTGCTCTCGCCCGCACCGATAGCCCAACCGCTGGATTTCCTGCGCCACGTCGTGCTGGCCCGTGACAACTGGCTGTTCGAACTCTGGCTGGCCCTGGGTGGCCTGATGGTCGCGCCCATCTTTGCCTCCAGCGCCATCGCCCTGCCCCTGCTGCTGGACCGGCGCGTCAGCGTGCTGCAGGCCGTGATTACGAGCTGGGAAACGGTGCTGCGCAACCCCGGGCCCCTGGCCCTGTGGGCGGCCCTCATCATGGGGCTGACACTGCTGGGCCTGTTGACGGCCCTGCTCGGGCTCATCGTCGTGATGCCCCTGCTGGGCCACGCGAGCTGGCATGCCTACCGTGATCTGGTCGATGCCTCGGCCTGGCCTGAACGGACGGCACCAGCGGACAAGGACACCCGCTGATGTTCGGTTACACCGAAGAGCAGATCGCCGCCTTCGGCCTGAGTTTCGGCGTGGGGGCTTTCATGCTCTACATGCTGTTCATCATCGCGCAGCTGGCCTGGGAGTCCAAGGCCGGACGTTTTGGCACCTTTGTGCTTTTCCTGGGACTGGCCTTCGGCATGGTGGGCTTCGCGGCCAAGTTCGTGATCCAGTGGGTCCTGGAGAAATAGCGGTCAGCCAAACGGTTTGATACCGATCAGCAGGCCGTGCAGGCCAAAAGCGAAGACAGCCCAGCCGGCCACACCGAGCAGCAGCGTGATCACCGTCGCCACCGCCTTGCCCGGTACAGGCACCACCCCCGCACGGCGGTCGCGGCGGCGCGAGATGACGTAGTTCGCCACAGCCCACATCAGGAAACTGCCGAACAGCAGCAGATGCGCGACCATGCCCGTGGACAGCAGATGCGCCAGAGCCCAGGCCTTGACGCCCAGCACCATGGGGTGGCCCAGGCGGGCCTTGAGGTGATTGCCCGGCACATAGGCGGCCGCCAGCAGGATGAAGGCTAATAAGGTGAGCAAGGAGGCCGCATGACGCAGGCCCCGGGGTGGTACCCAGAGGATCTGTGGTTGCTCGCGGGCGGCGGCAAAGCCCCAGGCGATCAGGGCCAGCCCGACCAGGGCCAACAGGGAATACAGACCCTTCCAGTTGCCCACCCCCAGGCGCTGGCACATGTGTTCGCGCCAGGCCGGGGCCAGCATGCGGACCGAATGCACACCGAGAAAAAGGACCAGGCCGGTGATCATCAGTTCCATGGCGTGCTCCGGTGGCAGGAATCAGGCCGCGATGACGCGGTTCTTGCCGGCACGCTTGGCCAGATACATGGCCTGGTCGGCGCGACGTATGGCCTCGGCACCGGACTCGGCACCGGCCAGTTGCGCCACCCCGGCGCTGAAGGTGATCAACACCTTCTCGGCACCGGCAAGGAAAAAGCGCCGGCTGAGTTCACGCTGCAGGCGGGTCATGGCCTCCACCCCCTTGTCCAGCGGCGTGTCGGGCAACAGGATGACAAACTCTTCGCCACCGTAACGCGCCAGTGTGTCCTGCGGACGCATGCATTCGCGCGCCACCGTGGCCAGGTGCGCCAGGGCCGCGTCGCCGGTCTCGTGGCCCTTGGCGTCGTTGAGTTTCTTGAAGTTGTCGATGTCCAGCAGGGCCACGGAGAGCGGCGTGTCCTTGCGCTTGACGGTGGAGATCTCGCGGTTCAGGGCCTCGTCCAGGCCCTGGCGGTTGAGCGCACCGGTCAGGCTGTCGTGGCGCGCCTGCGAGCTCACGCGGTCCAGCTCGCGGTGCAACTTGACGATTTCGGCCTCGGTGGCCTGGGTCTTCTCGCGCATGGCGCGCAGTTCGTCGCGCACATTGGTGGACTCGGTGTTCATGTGCCGCGTCGCGCTGATGACCTCCTTGAGCACGGGCGCAATGTCCTCGATCTTTTTCGCCTGTTCGATCTGCTTGACGCTTTCTTCCATCTTGCCCTGGTAGGCGCTGCTGGTTTCGGCCATCTGCGACAGGCGGGCGATGAAGGTGGCCAGCATCTGGCGCAGCTCTTCCTGCGCCTCCAGGGCCCGGCCCTTGGCGTCCTTCTGCTTGAAGATCACGTCCTTGAGGCGGCGCTCCACGTCGTCCAGGCGGCGCAGGGTCAGCGGCGGCTGGGCGGCCTCGCGCAGCGCATCGGTCTGGCCCTTGAGCCAGGCTTCGTCGAGGCTGAGTTCGCCGATGTTCTCGATGATGAGCTGCAGCAGCTTGAGCAGGGTCAGGCGGATCTCGGCCTGGTCCTCGGCCGCAAAGGACAGGCGGTGGCTGAAATCGGCCAGCAGGGCCTTGACCTTGTAGGACTCGGTCGCCGGGTCGCGCAGGGACGCGACAACCTGCTTCGTTTGCTCCTGGAAACGGGCATCGTCACCGCCCAGGGCCGGCTGGGTGTATTCGATCAGACGCGCGATCTGCTCGAAGAACTCGGGTGTCAGCGCCGGGGTCGCAGCGGGCGTTGCGGACAGCGGCACGGGACCGGTGTCGCCGCTGCCAGGCATCACAAACCCCGCATAGGCCACAAAGGCGTTCTGCACACCCTGCCAGCTGCGCTGGCCGATGGCGTAATCCAGCAGGCCCAGCTGTTTCTCCTGGCCCGGGTTGCGGGCCGGCATGTTCTGGGCGATACGCCGCAGCGGCTCCTCCGGAAAGGGCTGCAGATTGGGCACACCGGCGATCTCGTTGTAGACGGCCTGGTAGTTGACCGGCGTGGGCGGCAGCTTGCGCTCGGTGATCTGCTTGAGCGTCTCGCGCGCAATCTCAAAGGGTTTTTTGTCGCTCATGGGAGGAACGGATGTCGGATCGGCCGTCTGATTATGCGGCCTGGCCCCGTTCCGTGCCTCGGGCGTAACGCGACAGCAGGGCCGCCACATTCTGCCGCTGGCATTGCTGCAAAGCGCGCAGCTGTTCGTGGCCCACGTCCTGCAGGCCATAACGACGCTGCAGGTCCTGCCGGATGCGCAGCAGCAGTTCGGCCGCCATCTCCGCATCGGCCAGGGCCCGGTGGGCAGCGCCAGTGCGCGGCAGCTGGTGGTAATCGACCAGGGTGCCCAGCTTGTGGTTGGCGACCTGCGGGTAGAGCCGACGCGCGAGCAGCAGGGTGCAGGCATAGGGTTGCGCGGCAGAACAGCCGGCATGGGCCAGCTCGGCCTCCCAGAACTTGCGGTCGAAAG
Organism: uncultured Hylemonella sp.; assembly: GCA_963513855.1. Classification (GTDB taxonomy): domain Bacteria; phylum Pseudomonadota; class Gammaproteobacteria; order Burkholderiales; family Burkholderiaceae_C; genus Hylemonella. The sequence goes on along the minus strand of CAUPRZ010000049.1, from coordinate 2,877 downwards.
CGGCGTTGTGGGCCACCATGGGCGCATCGCCCACAAAACGGCTGGCCTCGCGCATGACCTGTTCGGCCGGCGGTGCCGCCGCCACCATGGCGTTGCTGATGCCGGTGAGCTGGGTGATGAAGGGGGGGATATAGGTCCCCGCATTCATCAGACTCTGGTAACGGTCAACGATGCGCCCATCCTGCAGCAGCACGATGGCCACCTCGGTGGCCCGGGCGCCCTGGCCGGGCGAGATACCTGTGGTCTCGAAGTCGATGACGGCGATGGTCTGCATGCCGCCGACGATAGCATCCGGCGTGTTGGGCTAGCCCGCACGCCGGATGAAAGACGTCTTACTCGGCCTTGATGTTGTTGTCGCTGATGGCTTTGCCGTAACGAGCCAGCTGGTTGCGCACCAGGGTCGTGATCTGCTCCGGCGTAGTGCCGTTGGGCAGCAAGCCCAGACCGGCATACCGCTCCTTGACCATGGGATCGGTCAGGGCCTTGGCCACTTCACGCTGCAGACGATCCACGATCTCCTTGGGCGTGCCCTTGGGCGAGGTCAGCGCAAACCAGGTGCTGTAGTCGAAACCCTGGATGCCCTGCTCCTTGAGCGTCTGTGCCTCCGGGTATTCGGGATTGCGGGCGTCGGCCATCACGCCAACGATGCGCAGCTTGCCGGCCTTGGTGAGGGAGGCCACGGTGGCGATGCCCTGCACCGTCATGTCCACCTGGTTACCAGCCACGCCCTGGGCCGCTTGGCTGGCGTCCCGGTAGGGCACGTGCTTGAGGTCCACACCGGTGTGGGCCGCAAACAGTGCACCCCCCAGGTGCTGCGGGCTGCCATTGCCGCCCGAGGCATAGGTGATCTGGCCCGGTGCGGCCTTGGCCGCAGCCACCAGTTCGGCTGCGGTCTTGTATTTCGAATCGGCGGGGACAGCGACGCTGAACACGATGGTGGCCACTTGCGAGATGTGGGCAAAGTCGGTGACCGGGTTGAACGGGGTGCTCTTGTTCAGGTTCGGCACCATGGTCAGCACGCTGTCGTTGAAACCGCCGATGGTGTAGCCGTCCGGCGCAGCCTTGGCCAGGCGGTCGGCACCGATGATGCCCGAGGCACCCGTGATGTTCTCGACCACGATGGCCTGGCCCATGTTCTCCGACATCTTCTGCGCGAGCAGGCGCGCCGCCACATCAACCGCGCTGCCCGCGCCCAGGGGCACGATCATGCGGATCGGCTTGTTGGGGTAGGCGCCCTGGGCCTGGGCCGAAACGGCCAGGGCCATACCGGCCGCAGCGGCCAGGGTGAGCGCGAAACGTCGCGTGCAGGTGGAAAGTTGTGTCATGTTGTCTCCTGTGTGTTTATGTGAAATGCAAACCTTCAGACCGTGAGGCCCAGCACACGGATCGCGTTCTCGCCCAGGATGGCCAGACGATCCTCGTCGCTGAGTTCGGGGGTGGCCATCACATGGCCCACGGGGTCTTCCACCCAGGGGATGGGATGGTCGGTGCCGATCATGATCTGGCTCGCGCCGACCTCGGCCGCAAGATGGCGCAGTGCTTCACCGGTGAACACCAGCGAATCAAAGTAGATCTGGCGGATGTACTCCGTCGGTTTTTTCTTGAGCACGATGTCGGGGTTGCAGTTCTGCGGCGAGACAAAACAGCTGCGGTCCATGCGCGGCGCGTAGGAGCCGAGGAAACCGCCGCCGTGGGCACCCAGTATCTTGAGTTCGGGGTATTTGTCGAACACGCCCTCGAAGATCAGCTTCTGCAAGGCGATGGTCGTGTCCAGCGGGTTACCGATCACATTGGACAACCAGCCATTGCCCTTGAGACGGGTCGCCAGCTCGGGTGTGCTTTGGGGATGGATAAAAAGCATCACGCCCAGCTCCTGCGCCTTGGCCAGCACGGGGTGGTAGATCGGGTTGGCGAAGTCGTCACCGGCCACGCTGCCGCCGATGGCCGCGCCCTTGAGGCCGTATTTCTTCACCGCCTCTTGCAGCATCTGCACGGCGAGTTCGGGGAACTGCATGGGCAGGGAGGCGAAGGCGGCCAGGCGCTTGGAATGGTTCGCGCACAACTCGGCAAAACTCTCGTTATGAACGCGGCAGATGGCTTCTGCGATCTCCCGATCTTTTTTGTACCAGAAGGGGTTGATGCTGAGCACCTGCAGATCGATGCCCATGCTGTCCATGGCCGCGAAGCGCGCGGCCAGCTGCTGCTCCACCTGCAGGAAGTGCTCGGGCACGCCCTTGACCGGCGGCAACACGCCCTTGGCCTCGGCACCCATGAGGTCCAGACCAGCCTGGAAGTAGCAGTGCGCATGTGCATCCACCGTGCGGGCACGTTTGCCGCGAATGATCACCGGCGCACGGCCGGTGGCCGTCGTGCCGCCACCCCCACCGGGCACGATGGGCAGGCCGGCGCAGCTGCAGAACCAGAAGCCATTGCAGCCTTGGGCATGTGTTTTAGAGGAAAGCCAGTTCTTGAGCATGAGGGGGTTCAGGTTTTTGAATTCGTTTCGGCCGCAGCCCGCTCGATGGCGCGCACCATGCGCGTCTGAGCGCCGCAACGGCACAGATGTTTTTCCAGGCCATGCACGATGTCTGCACGGCTGGGCTGGGGATTACGCGCCAGTAGCGCGCAGGCCGAAGTGATGATGCCGGCCACGCAGTAGCCGCACTGGGCCGCACGCTCTTCGATGAAGGCGGTCTGCACGGGGTGCGGGTTTGCCGGTGTGCCCAGGCCTTCAAGCGTGGTCACCTGCTTACCCTGGATGGACCAGACCGGCAGTTTGCAGGAGGTCTGGGGCTGACCGTCGACCAGCACCATGCAGGCGCCGCACTCGCCCTGGCCGCAGCCGAACTTGGGGCCGCTCAGATTCAATTCCTCACG
>CAUPRZ010000048.1:0-9508 GCA_963513855.1 uncultured Hylemonella sp. | reverse complement strand
GTGGGTGCATGTCGGGCCTCACAGAAGATAGTGGTCAAGCAGCAGCGCGGCAAACAGCACGCTGAGGTGGATGAGCGAAAAACGGAAGGTCCGGCGCGCCAGCTCGTCGGAGTAGCTGCGCCAGAGCTTGAAGGCGTAGGCGAAGAAACCCACGCTCAGCACCACGGCCACGGCCAGGTAAAGCCAGGAGCTCATACCGTAGGCAAAGGGCATGAGACAGGCCGCGAACAGCACCAGGGTGTAGAGCAGGATCTGCAGGCGCGTGAACTCGTTGCCGTGCGTGACCGGCAGCATGGGCAGGCCGGACTTGCGGTAGTCCTCCACCCGGTACAGGGCCAGGGCCCAGAAGTGCGGTGGGGTCCACAGGAAGATGATGAGGAAGAGGATCAACGCCTCGGGGCCCACGTGGTTGCTCATGGCGGCCCAGCCCAGCACTGGCGGCATGGCCCCCGAGGCACCGCCGATCACGATGTTCTGCGGTGTCAGCGGCTTGAGGATGACGGTGTAGATCACTGCGTAGCCGACAAAGGTGGCAAAGGTCAGCCACATGGTCAGCGGGTTGACCCAGAAGTACAGCAGCGCCGAGCCGGCGGCACAGAGCGCGGCCGAGAACAGCAGGGTCTGCACATCGCTGAGTTCGCCCCGAGCCGTGGGACGCCAGGCCGTGCGTTTCATCTTGGCGTCGATGCCCTTCTCGACGATGCAATTGAAGGCAGCCGCAGCACCGGCCACCAGCCAGATGCCGATGCAGGCGATGATCATCAGGCGCAGCGCGGGCCAGCCCGGCAGGCCGGGCACGGCCAGTACCATGCCGATGAGCGCACAGAAGACGATGAGCTGGACCACCCGTGGTTTGGTCAGCGCGTAGAACTGGCTGAACACGGAGGGGGTCGATGGGGACGTGGCACTCATGCAGCAAAACTCGAAACGGAGGCAGGGACGGAACGGGAGGCATGGGCCGCACTGCTGGCCAAGGCCCAGGTCAGCAGGACCACCAGAGCGGCCGCGCCGCCAGTGTGCAGCACGGCAGCCAGCAGAGGCCAGTCCAGCACCACATTGCTCAGGCCGGTGAGAAACTGCAGCAGCAGCAGAGCCGCGAGCCCGCGTGCGGTACCGCGCCAGGCTGGCAAGTCATGCAGGCGCCAGGCCAGCAGCAAGAGCACGGCGATCACGAGGTAGGCGGCGAGGCGGTGCACGTAATGGATGGCGGTCAGCGCAGCGAAGCTGATGTGCTCGCCCGTGCTGCTCAGGCCCAGTTCACGCCAGAGCTCAAAGCCCTGGGCGAAATTCATCTCGGGCCACCAGCTGCCCTGGCAGGCCGGGAATTCGGTACAGGCCAGCACGGCGTAGTTGGTGCTGACCCAGCCACCCAGGGCGATCTGCAAACTCAGCAGGCCCAGGGCTGCCCACAGCAGGGCACGTTGCCCGGCCGGCAGCCCGCGTGTGGCGGCCGCGTCATGCAGCTGCGCATAACGCACCGCCTGCAGGACCAGCAGGGCCAGCAGCAACAGGGCCCCCAGCAGGTGCAGGGTCACGATGGCCGGGAACAGCTTCATGGTCACGGTCAGGGCGCCAAAAGCACCCTGCACGCAAACCCAGATTAACGTCAGCGTGGCCCACCAGGGGCTCAGCATTGCGACATCACCGCGTTGGCGACGCAGGTGTTCGCGCCAACTGACCAGCGCCAGCACCAGAATGAGCACCCCCACGCCGGTGGCCAGATAACGATGGACCATCTCGACCCAGGCCTTGCCGTGCGTCACGGGACCGGTAGGCATGGCCTGCTGCGCGGCGGAGATTTCAGCATGCGCACCGACCGGGCTGGCCTGGCCGTAGCAGCCCGGCCAGTCGGGACAGCCCAGGCCCGAATCGGTCAGACGGGTGAAGGCGCCAAACAGCACCAGGTCGAAGGTCAGAAAGAGTGTGAGCACCGTCAGGGCCTGCAGGCGGCGCGTCGTGCTGCCCTCCTGACGCTTGCGCAGCCAGACCCAGGCCAACGGGCCGGCAGCCAACACGATGCCCATGGCCATGAGCCGCAGGGCCGGGCTCAGGTCGTAGAGTGCGGGTGCATCCATGTTCAGCGGCCCGGCTGGTCCCAGGAAGAAGAGGCGCGCAGCAGGCGCTCCAGATCGCGTTTGGCCTTGGCTGCGGTCTCGACGTTCATGTGCGCAGGAAAACGCATCATCCAGTTGCCCATGGGGTCGACCACATACAGATGGTCCTCAATACGCTGCCCGGCCGCCGGGGCCAGCCAGCGGATCAACTCGTCGGCCGGCACACGCAGCACCGTGGCGTCCTGGAGGCCGGCACGCAGGGGCTCGGCCACCGGGGCCGTGTCCTGCACCAGCCAGACACGGTCCATGCGCTCCTTTTCCCGCCCCATGAGCTCACGCAGCTGGCGCTGGAAATACAGCCGCTGCTGACAGGCCTCGTCACAGGCACCACTGCCCACGCTGAGCAGCAGCCACTGGCCCTTGAGTTCGGGCAGCCCGTGGGTGCGCCCCTCCAGATCCAGGCCCAGAAGTTCGGGCATGGGGCGCTGCGGATCAATCAGCTCGCCGTAGTTGCGCCGGCCTTCGGGCCGGATCACGTAGTAGGTGAAGTAGGAGGCGCTCACCGGCGCGGCACAGATCAGCAGCAGGGCGATCATCTTCCAGCGGCCCGCACGCGTGCGCCGCTCCTCCTCGGCCAGGGCCTGCGCCGGCTCGGGCAGGCTGTGCACCGTGAGGCCCAGCGGGTGCTCACGCGCCACGTCAGCGCTTGCGTTTTTGGAATCTTCGGACAACTTGGAACCAGACATAAAGAATCGCCATCAGGGCACAGAGCCCGAACCATTGAAACGCGTAGCCGTAGTGCTTGTCGACGCCGGTGTTGATCTGCGGCCAGTCACGCTGCAGGCCCTCGCCCGCAACACCGGTCTGCTGGAGCGCAAGACCTGCCAGTGGCAAACCGGTTTCCAGACGGTAGTCCGCCAGGTCCAGATTTTGCCGGATCGGGCCCGTTCCCACAGCGCCCATCTCATAGAGCTTGGAAGGTGGTAGGGCCAAACGCCCCTGGACTTCCACAGAGCCGGCTGGTGTGCTGATGGCCGGCACACGTGTGCGGTCCTCAAAGTCACGCGGCACCCAGCCGCGCTGCACCAGCAGCACGCCAGCCTTGTCTTCCAGACGCAGCGGCGTGACCACAAAAAAGCCGGGGCGGCCGTTCATCTGGCGGTTGTCGAGGAACACCGTGCGCTCTGCTACCCAGGCGCCACGGGCCAACACACGCCGGTGCAGCAGCTCGGGTGCCGCCTCGGCTGTAACCGCACTGACCGCGTCCAGAACCGGCAGGCGGGCACGTTCCTCGATGGCGGCCTGCAGGGTCTCCTTCTCGGCTGCGCGGCCCAGCTGCCAGCGCCCGAGCGCGGCTGTGACCGTCATGCCCAGCACGGTCGCCAGTGTCACCAGCCAGAAGCGTTGCCTCACACTCACGCGATAATCCCGTCCATGAAATACCTCGTCGCCCTGGCCTTCCTGGCCATCATTGCCAGCCTGGGCTCGGCCCTGTTTTTCATGATGCGCGACGGCCGTGACGGCAAACCCAAGAGCAGCAAGATGGCACGTGCCCTGGCTTTTCGCGTGGGCTTTTCCATCCTGATCTTCATCTGCATCCTGATCGCCTGGCATTTCGGCTACATCCAGCCCACCGGCATCCGGCCCGGGCAGTAAGCACCACACGCATCAAACAAAAACAAAAGCCGCTACACGCGGCTTTTGTTTTTGTCGGCTCGGGCACCTCGCGGCGCCACGAGCTGGCAGGTCTTACATCCAATAAACGAGGATGTAGAGGCCGAGCCACACCACGTCCACGAAGTGCCAGTACCAAGCCGCCCCTTCGAAACCGAAGTGTTTGTCAGCCGTGAAGTGGCCCTTCTGCAGGCGCAGGGTGATGAACAGCAGCATCAGCATGCCGACAAACACGTGGAAGCCGTGGAAGCCGGTCAGCATGAAGAAGGTGGAGCCGAACACGCCGGAGCTGAGCTTGAGGTTCAGGTCGCTGTAGGCGTGGGCGTATTCATAGCCCTGCACAAACAGGAAGAGCACGCCCAGCAGCACCGTGACCCACATGAAGCCGATGGTCTTGCTGCGGTTGCCGTCACGCAGGGCGTGGTGGGCGATGGTCAGCGTCACACCCGAGGTCAGCAGCAGGGCGGTGTTGATCGTGGGCAGCCAGAAGGGGCCCATGGTCTGGAAGGGCTCGATGATGCCGGCCGGCGAAGCGGTGGCACCAGCCACGACGCTGGGCCAGACCGCCTTGAAGTCAGGCCACAGCAGCGCATTCTCCAGACTGCCCAGGGCCGGCACCGAGTGGGCACGGGCCCACCACAGGGCGGTGAAGAAGGCGCCGAAGAACATGACTTCCGAGAAGATGAACCAGGTCATGCTCCAGCGGAAGGAAATGTCGATCTTGTGACCGTACTGGCCGCCTTCGCTCTCGGCGATGGCTTGGCTGAACCACTGGTAGAGCACCACCAGCCACCACACCAGGCCCAGGGCCAGGGAGTACTTGCCCCAGCCGGCGCCATTGATCCACTGACCCGCGCCCAGAATGACGAAGAACAGGCCGATCGCCGCCATCACGGGATGACGGGACGGACCAGGCACGTAGTAGTACGGGGTGCCGCCGTGTGTAGTCGAACTCATGTTTGCTCCATTCCTTCCGGTTCTCTAAATGTTCAGGTGTCCTGCGCCGCAACTCACTTGAGGACGACCCAGTTCACCAATGCAATCAAAATCAATACAAACAGAATACCTGCCACCAGCCCCACCGCGATGATGTGATAGGGCTTGAGGCTGCTGATGTCATCCTGGAATCCACTGCCCTTGCGCACGCCGAGGAAGGACCAGGCCACGGCCTTGACCGTGGCCCACAGGGAGCCCTTCCGGACAGCGGGTGTGTTGTTCATGCCCCCGCCTCCGGCACAGCCTTGCCTGTGGCCGTCGAAGCCGGCGCGGCCGGCGTCTTGCTGCCGACTTCAAAGAAGGTGTAGGACAGGGTGATGGTGCTCACGTCCTTCGACAGCTTGGGATCGATCACAAAGACCACAGGCCAGCTTTTTTTCTCACCGGGCGCCAGCGTGTATTCGTTGAAGCAGAAGCACTCCAGCTTGTTGAAGTGGGCGGCGGCCTGGCGCGGCGCGTAGCTCGGGATGGCCTGGGCCGCCATGCTGCGGTTTTGCACGTTCTCGAATTCGTACATCACGGTCGCCATCTCGCCCGGGTGCACTTGCAACGAACCCTGCGCCGGCTTGAAGCGCCAGGGGCCGCGCACATTGGCGTCGAATTCAACGGTGATGGTGCGACTGGTGTCGACCTGGGTGTTGAGGCCACGACCGCTGCGGTCCTGCTCGCCCACGGCCAGCACATTGATGCCCAGTGCTTCGCAGAGGTGTTTGTAGATGGGGATCAGCGCATAGCCGAAACCGAACATGCCGGCCACCACGATGGCCAGCTTGCCCACCATCTTCACGTTCTCTTGCCGCAGGTTCATGGCCCGCTCACTTGCCGAAGAGGACGAACTTGGCCAGGAAGCCCAGGAAGAAGACCAGCGCCACGGTGGCCAGCACCAGGCCCAGTCGCAGGTTGGCTTTCTTCTGTTCAGGCGTGGTCATGGCGCAGGCTTTCCGTCCGGGGCTCAGCCAATGATCTTGGTGGCCGTGGCGTCGAGCTTCGGGGGCGTCTCGAAGGTGTGGAAGGGCGCCGGCGAGGGCACTTCCCACTCCAGGCCTTCAGCGGCTTCCCAGGGCTTCTGCGAGGCCTTCTCGCCCTGGCCACGCATGGCCGGCACGATCACGAAGAGGAAGAAGTAGACCTGGGCCAGACCGAAACCGAAAGCACCGACGGTGGCGATCATGTTGAAGTCGGCGAACTGCATGGGGTAGTCGGCATAACGACGGGGCATGCCGGCCAGACCCAGGAAGTGCATGGGGAAGAAGGTGATGTTGAAGGAAATCATCGACCACCAGAAATGCAGCTTGCCGCGGCCTTCGCTGTACATCACACCGGTCCACTTGGGCAGCCAGTAGTAGATGCCGGCGAACATGGCAAACAGGGAGCCGGCCACCAGCACGTAGTGGAAGTGGGCCACGACGTAGTAGGTGTCCTGCAGCTGGATGTCGATCGGGGCCATGGACAGGATCAGGCCGGTGAAACCGCCCAGCGTAAACACGAAGATGAAGCCCACAGCCCACAGCATGGGGGTCTCGAAGGTCATCGAACCCTTCCACATGGTGGCCAACCAGTTGAAGATCTTCACGCCGGTGGGCACGGAGATCAACATGGTGGCGTACATGAAGAAGAGCTGGCCGGTCACCGGCATGCCGGTGGTGTACATGTGGTGCGCCCACACGATGAAGGACAGGATGGCGATGGAAGCCGTGGCGTAGACCATGGAGGCGTAGCCGAACAGCTTCTTGCGGGCGAAAGCCGGCACGATGGCACTCACGATGCCGAAGGCCGGCAGGATCATGATGTAGACCTCGGGGTGGCCGAAGAACCAGAAGATGTGCTGGTACATCACCGGGTCACCGCCGCCAGCGGGGTTGAAGAAGGTGGTGCCGAAGTGGCGGTCCGTCAGCGTCATGGTGATGGCGCCGGCCAGCACAGGCATGACGGCGATCAGCAGGTAGGCGGTGATCAGCCAGGTCCAGCAGAACAGCGGCATCTTCATCAGCGTCATGCCGGGCGCGCGCATGTTCAGGATGGTCACGATGATGTTGATCGAACCCATGATGGAGGAAGCACCCAGGATGTGCATGGCAAAGATGCCGGCGTCCATCGAGGGGCCCATCTGCAGGGTCAGCGGGGCGTACAGCGTCCAGCCGGCCGCAGGGGCACCACCGGGCATGAAGAAGGAGGCCACCAGCATGATGGCTGCCGGGATCATCAGCCAGAAGCTGAAGTTGTTCATGCGGGCGAAAGCCATGTCGCCAGCGCCGATCTGCAGCGGGATCATCCAGTTCGCGAAGCCCACGAAGGCCGGCATGATGGCGCCGAACACCATGATCAGGCCGTGCATGGTGGTGAGCTGGTTGAACAGCTCGGGGTTCACGACCTGCAGGCCGGGCTGGAACAGCTCAGCGCGGATCAGCAGGGCCAGCACGCCGCCCACCATGAGCATGGTGAAGGCGAACAGCAGGTACAGGGTCCCGATGTCCTTGTGGTTGGTCGCGTAGACCCAGCGACGCCAGCCCGTGGGGGCATGGTGGTCGTCATGGTCGTGGTGATCGTGATGGTCGAGAACGGCACTCATCGTGATTTCCTTCTAATGCTCTGGGCGTCTGACGACAGCGATTACTTGCGCGCGGTCCGGATGTCGGCCGGCTGCACGAGCTGGCCGGTCTTGTTGGACCAGCTGTTCTTGGTATAGGTGACGACGGCCGCAATCTCGGTGTCGCTCAGCTGCTTCCAGGCCGGCATGGCGCCCTTGCCGTTGAGCAGGATGGCGATCTGCTTGCTCTTGTCGGCGTCCAGCACCATGGCCGAGCCGTCCAGCGCCTTGATGGGGCCGGCGCCCTTGCCGTTGGCCTGGTGGCAGGCCGCGCAGTTGGCGGCATAGACCTTCTCGCCACGCTTGGCCAGGTCGTCCAGCACCCAGACCTTGGTCGGATCGTCAGCCTTGGCGGCCATGGCCTTCTTCTGGCCATCGACCCACTTGGAATAGTCTTCGGCCGACAGAACCTTCACGTGGATGGGCATGTAGGCGTGTTCCTTGCCACACAGCTCGGCGCACTGGCCGTAGAAGTCGCCGGTCTTCTCGGCGCGGAACCAGGTGTCGCGCACGAAGCCGGGGATGGCGTCCTGCTTGATGCCAAAGGCCGGCACCATGAAAGCATGGATCACGTCGTTGGCGGTGGTGATGATGCGGACCTTCTTGTCCACCGGCACCACCAGGGGGTTGTCCACTTTGAGCAGGTAGTCGTCCGTGGGCGGCGGCTTGCCGGACTCGGACATGACACGGTGGTTGTTGTCCAGGGTCGAGATGAAGCCGATGCCCTCGCCTTCACCCTTGATGTAGTCGTAGCCCCATTTCCACTGGTAACCGGTGGCCTTGATGGTCAGGTCGGCGTTGCTGGTGTCCTTCATGGCCACGACGGCCTTGGTGGCCGGCAGGGCCATCAGGATCACGATGATGAAGGGGATCACGGTCCAGGCGATTTCGACAGCCACGGACTCGTGGAAGTCAGCCGATTTGTGGCCGACCGACTTGCGGTGCTTGATGATGGAATAGAACATCACCCCGAACACGGCCACAAAGATCACCGTGCAGATGATCAGCATGAACCAGTGCAGCCACTGCTGTTCGGCAGCGATCTTGGTGACCGCCGGCCCGAGGTTGAGCTGATTGACCGCGGGACCGCCGGGCAGATCGTTGACAGCCTGGGCTGCGGTGAAGGCCGCCGAACCAGCCCAAGCGCCGGCCGTGAGCAGCAGTGAAGCCAATTTATTAGAAATGCTCTTCATCATGTTCACTTCTTGAATGTCTTAAATATTCCAGGACTGCTCAGACTCGCGCCGCATGCGGCTTGTGGCCGATGCATCCGCCATCACCCGGGATGCAGACGGCAAGCTGCCGTTGAATCGCAAAAGTTCAGCAACCGCTTATTGTAGCCCAGCCCCTAGCGCCATCATGGGCATGCCAACCGGCTTCAGGACTGCGGTCGGCCACTGCCACCACGACGCAGGCTGTCGCGCATTTCGTCCAGGCTCAGCCGGGTCTCGGGCGCCACGGCCAGCCGGCGTTGCGGCTTGAAGGCATGGCCGTAGATGACCTCGAACGTGAGCTTGAGACGCCCGTCCTGAGCCGGATCGGCCAGGCGGGCCAGGGCCTCGTGCAGCTGCGCCAATCCGCCCCTGCCTAACAGGCCGGCCGCACGTGCCGGATGCAGGTTGCGACCGAGTTCGCGCAGCTCCTGCAGCAGGCGCTGCGGGGTCTCGAAGGTCAGCTCGATACGTTCCATGTCCATCACGGGCTCGGCAAAACCGGCGCCCACCAGCATGTCACCCCAATCGTGCATGTCGGTGTATTCGTGCGCGGGCGGCGGCCAGCCCAGGGCCTGATAGAGCGTGCGCAGTTCGCGCAGGGTGTCGGGGCCGAAGCAGGAGAACATGAGAAAACCATCCACCGTCAGCGCCTCATGCCACTGGCGGATCAGGGCCTGCGGATCAGCCGCCATGTGCAGCGTCATATTGGCCCAGAGCAGTTCGACTGCTGCGTCGGCCGGGGTCGATCGCAGCGCCGTCTTCAGCATCCGGGGCCAACGCGCCGGCTGCCACCAGGGCCGCGTCGCGGCCTGCAGGGCCAGCGCTTTTTCCTGCGGCACCAGGGCGCGAATCTCACAACGGGCCTCGGGGTAACGGCGGGTCAGCAGGCCCTGCGCCTGCAGACCGCCACGCACCGGCTCCCAGTGCAGCCCGGAGGCCGGCTGGCGCACGAGCCAGTCCAGGCGCTGTTCCATGCGCCGTGC
>CAUPRZ010000047.1:0-9665 GCA_963513855.1 uncultured Hylemonella sp. | reverse complement strand
TCCTGCTGGCCGCGGTGCGCCAGACCGACGGCCTGCCGCCTTCGGTCTACTGCTGGGGCGACACGCCCACCCTGGCCGACTGCTGCCTGGTGCCGCAGATCTTCAACGCCCAGCGTTTCGAGACCAACCTTGAAGGCCTGCCGCTGACCATGGCCGCGTATGAAGCTTGTATGAAACACCCGGCCTTCCAGCAGGCTCAGCCCTCCAACTGCCCGGACAACGAACCCTGATGCACCCCGACTGGATCACGCCACGATGGCCCGCACCAGCCTCGGTCCGCGCGGTCTGCACCACACGCCAGGGCGGTCGCTCAGCCGCCCCCTACGACAGCCTCAACCTCGGTGACCACGTGGGCGACGATGCGCTGGCCGTGGGCAGCAACCGTGCCCTGCTGGCCCAGGCACTGAAAGCCCATCCGGTTTTCCTCAAGCAGGTTCACGGCCATGGCGTGGTGACGCTGGACGCGCACACGCTGCAGGGCACCGAGGCCGACGCCTGCCTCACACGTGAACGCGGTGTGGCCTGCACCGTCATGGTGGCCGACTGCCTGCCCCTGCTTTTCACCGACATGCGTGGCAGTTTTGTGGCCGCCGCCCATGCGGGCTGGCGTGGCCTGGCCGGGCAGGGCGGTGTGGGGGTGCTGGAGAGTTTGTACGCGGCGCTGGGCCTGCCTGCGCGGGATCTGTTGGTCTGGCTGGGCCCCTGCATCGGGCCGCAGGCCTTTGAAGTGGGGGGCGAAGTCCAAGCCGCCTTCGTGGCGCAGGACCCACGGGCTGCCCATTGTTTTGTGCCTGCGGCAGCAGCAGGCAAGTGGCTGGCCGATCTGCAGGCCCTGGCACGCCAGCGCCTCACGGCGCTGGGCATCACCCAGATCTACGGCAACGACGGCACCCCATCCTGGTGCACCGTCACCCAGGCCTCACGCTTCTTTTCGCACCGGCGCGACCGCGTCAGCGGCCGTCTGGCCGCCTGCATCTGGCGGGTTTGAATCCGGGCCTGAGCCGGTGGCCTGGCCCGCCTCTTGCGTAGCCTGCACTGCTTGCCAAGCGGCCAGCTCTTCAGCCTCGCGCTGCTTGCGCAGCTTTTTGCGCGCGGGTGTGCCCAGGATGTAGAGCAGCAGGGCCACGGGCCCCAGGCCGTAGAGCAGAAAGGTGATGATGGCGCCCAGCACACTGCCCACAGGGCTCATGGCTTCGGCCACCGCCATCATCACGGCCACGTAGAGCCAGCCGATGGCTATCAGTATCAGGAACATGGATATTTTGAGGTGCGTCAGGGATTTGTACGGCCCAGGCTGACATACTGCAGACCATAGCGAGAACAAGGATCCGGTGTGAGACAGGATACCCCCGAATTTTGGGCCCAGGCCGCGCAGCAGTTCCAGCAGGCCTGGAGCGATGCCTGGCGCCAGTACCAGGGCCAGGCTCAGGCCGCACCCGGCCCCGCAGTGCCCGGCCTGCCGGCCATCCCCGAACTCATGGTCTCGGTCCCGCCCGAGACGCTGCAGGCCTTGCAGCAGCAGTACCTGCAGGACATGACGGCCCTGCTGCAGGGCGCCGGCCCCGCGGCTGGCAGCGACCGCCGCTTTGCCGCCCCGGCCTGGGCTGACAACCCCTACGCCTCCCAGGCCGCTGCCACCTACCTGCTCAACGCCCGTTTTCTCATGCAGCTGGCCGAGGCCGTGCAGGCCGACGCCAAGACCCGCGCTCGCATCCGCTTCGCTGTGGAGCAGTGGGTGGCGGCCAGCGCGCCCAGCAACTACCTGGCCTTCAACGCCGAGGCACAACAGAAGGCGATAGACACCAAGGGCGAGAGCATCGCCAAGGGCCTGCAGAACCTGCTGCACGACCTGGGCCAGGGCCATGTGAGCATGACGGACGAGAGCCGTTTTGAGGTCGGCAAGAACGTGGCCACGAGCGAAGGCGCCGTGGTGTTCGAGAACGAGCTCTTCCAGCTCATCGAATACAAGCCCCTGACTGCCAAGGTTTACGAGCACCCCCTGCTGCTGGTGCCGCCCTGCATCAACAAGTACTACATCCTCGACCTGCAGCCCGAGAACTCCCTGATCCGCTACGCCGTGGCCCAGGGCCACCGCACCTTTGTCGTGAGCTGGCGCAACCCGGATGAAAGCCTGGGCCACAAGACCTGGGACGACTACATAGAAGACGCCATCATCCGCGCCATCGAGGTGGCGCAGGAGATCAGCGGCGCCGAGCAGATCAACGCGCTGGGCTTCTGCGTCGGCGGCACCCTGGTGGGCACGGCCTTGGCCGTGCTGGCCGCGCGCGGTGAAAAACCCGTGCACAGCCTCACCCTGCTCACCACCTTCCTCGACTTCAGCGACACCGGCATCCTCGACGTCTTCATCGACGAGTCCATGGTCAGCCTGCGCGAACAGCAGATGGGGCAGGGCGGGCTCATGGCCGGGCGCGACCTGGCCTCCACCTTCAGCTTCCTGCGGCCCAACGACCTGGTGTGGAACTACGTCGTGGGCAACTACCTCAAGGGCGAAACCCCCCCGCCCTTTGACCTGCTCTACTGGAACAGCGACAGCACCAACCTGCCCGGGCCCTTCTACGCCTGGTATCTGCGCAACACCTATCTGGAAAACAATCTTGCCAAACCCGGCAAGCTCACGGTCTGCGGCCAGAAGCTGGACCTGCGCAAGGTCGATGTGCCGGTCTACATCTACGGCTCCCGCGAAGACCACATCGTGCCCATCCCCGGCGCCTACGCCAGCACGCAGCTGCTGCCCGGCAAAAAGCGTTTTGTCATGGGCGCCTCGGGCCATATCGCGGGTGTGATCAACCCGCCCGAGAAAAAGAAACGCAGCCACTGGATACGCAAGGACGGCAAGCTGCCCAAGACCCTGGACGCCTGGCTGGACGGCGCCGACGAACATGCCGGCAGCTGGTGGACCGATTGGGCCGCCTGGCTCAAGGCCCAGGCCGGCCCGCAGATCGCCGCGCCCAAAAAATACGGCAAGGGCAGCAAGTACAAGGCCATCGAGGCCGCGCCTGGTCGTTACGTCAAACAAAAGTCCCAGTAAACAAACAAGATCAGGAGATCACCATGGAAGACATCGTCATCGTCGCCGCCGCACGCACCGCCGTGGGCAAGTTTGGCGGCGCACTCGCCAAGACCCCGGCTACCGAACTCGGCTCCCTCGTCATCAAGGAGCTGCTGGCGCGCAGCAAGTTGGACATGAGCCAAATCGGTGAAGTCATCCTGGGCCAGGTGCTCGCCGCCGGCGCGGGCCAGAACCCCGCACGTCAGGCCCTGATCAAAAGCGGCCTGCCCAAGGAAATCCCGGCCCTCACCATCAACGCGGTTTGTGGCTCCGGCCTCAAGGCTGTGATGCTGGCCGCCCAGGCCGTGGCCACGGGCGACAGCGAGATCGTCATCGCCGGCGGGCAGGAGAACATGAGCGCCGCCGCGCACGTGCTGCCCGGTTCGCGCGACGGCCAGCGCATGGGCGACTGGAAGCTCATCGACACCATGATCGTCGACGGCCTCTGGGACGTCTACAACCAGTACCACATGGGCATCACGGCCGAGAACGTGGCCAAGCAATACGGCATCACGCGCGAGATGCAGGACGCCCTGGCCCTGGCCAGCCAGCAGAAGGCCGCTGCCGCGCAGGACGCGGGCCGCTTCAAGGCCGAGATCGTGCCCGTGCTGCTGGCGCAGAAAAAAGGCGACCCCATCGCTTTTGATGCCGACGAGTTCATCAACCGCAAGACCAACGCCGAAGCCCTGGCCGGCCTGCGTCCCGCCTTTGACAAGGCCGGCGGTGTGACGGCGGGCAATGCATCCGGCATCAACGACGGCGCCGCTGCCGTGATGGTGATGACGGCCAAGAAGGCCGCGGCCCTCGGCCTCAAGCCCCTGGGCCGTATCGCCAGCTACGCCACCACGGGCCTGGACCCAGCCACCATGGGCATGGGCCCGGTGCCGGCCTCCAAGAAGGCCCTGGCCCGTGCGGGCTGGAAGGCCGCCGACCTGGACCTGCTGGAGATCAACGAAGCCTTCGCCGCCCAGGCCTGCGCCGTGAACAACGAGATGGGCTGGGACACCAGCAAGGTCAACGTCAACGGTGGGGCCATCGCCATCGGGCACCCGATTGGTGCTTCTGGCTGCCGCATCCTGGTCACCCTGCTGCACGAAATGCAGCGCCGTGATGCGAAGAAGGGCATCGCCAGCCTGTGCATCGGCGGTGGCATGGGTGTTGCATTGACCATCGAACGCTAAGGGTTCGCACCACGCGGGTTTTGCCTAGCTATCCGCTGCGGGTGGTGGGGCGTAGATTGAGATCACAGGTTTGATGAGGAGGACATCATGAGTCAGAAAGTGGCGTATGTGACGGGTGGCATGGGTGGTATCGGTACCGCCATCTGCCAGCGCCTGCACAAAGAGGGCTTCAAGGTCATTGCGGGCTGCGGCCCCACGCGCGACCACGCCAAGTGGCTGGCCGAGCAGAAGGCTCTGGGCTACACCTTCTATGCCTCGGTCGGCAATGTGGGCCTGTGGGACTCCACGGTGGAAGCGTTTGGCAAATCCAAGGCCGAGCACGGGACCATCGACGTGCTGGTCAACAACGCCGGCATCACCCGCGACCGCATGTTCCTCAAGATGACCCGCGAGGACTGGGACGCGGTCATCGAGACCAACCTCAACTCCATGTTCAACGTGACCAAACAGGTCGTGGGCGACATGGTGGAAAAAGGCTGGGGCCGTATCGTCAACATCAGCAGCGTGAACGGCGAGAAGGGCCAGGCCGGCCAGACCAACTACTCGGCCGCCAAGGCCGGCATGCACGGCTTCACCATGGCCCTGGCGCAGGAGCTGGCCAACAAGGGCGTGACGGTGAACACCGTGAGCCCGGGCTACATCGGCACCGACATGGTCAAGGCCATCCGCCCCGACGTGCTGGAAAAGATCGTCGGCACCATCCCCGTCAAACGCCTGGGCCAGCCCAGCGAGATCGCGTCCATCATCGCCTGGCTGGCGAGCGAGGAGGGCGGGTACTCGACGGGGGCGGATTTCTCGGTCAATGGTGGCTTGCACATGGGCTGAGAGGTTTCGCACTCAGTAACAACAAACCCCGCCGCGGCGGGGTTTGTCTTTTGGGGATGGGATCAGCGGTACAAGTCAGACAGGAATCGGCCATAAGCAGCCCTCTGCGAGGGTCAGCTATTGAGGTGGGATAACCAGCACATTTCGTCGCCAAAACGTTCAAGCACAGGATTGATGCCAATGATTGGCACTCCTCGTTCTTCAGCAAAAAGAGCGAGATTAGGTTGCTTCAGGACTTGTCTGGCTAGGGCATGCGGCAATAGGTTGGTATAGCATTGCTTTGGGTTTAATTGGCGCCAGTCATCGCTTTAACCTGTGTTGGCCGGAGATGCGCGGCGGATAGACTCGGACACTTACTTATGAGGAATCGAATGCCCGATATTGCAATTGAGGTATCTGACGCACAGGTGCTGGCGCAGCTCGAACTGCTTGGAAGGGATGCCAACGGCTTCTCTTCTGAGCAGCAAGGAATAGATGGCGTCCAGATATTCACAGCAGTCATGACGTTGGGGCCATTGGTGATCCACGGCATTGTCAAGGTTGTTTTGGCGCAAATTGCCGCGAAGAAACATGTGCGGGTGCTTGTTGATGGTGTCGAGATTCGTGGCGTGAGCGAGGATGCCCTCTTGGAGATCCTCCAGAGCAATGTCGTTAAAAAAATTCGCAAGTAACAGTTGAAGAAATCTTCGCCTATTGACCGGTTCGTTGCTGCTACGCGCCTCAACGTTGAGGCACGGATCAACTGGAAGCTGTATGAGACCACCGTTCTACGTCTGAAGTCGATCGCTGAACAATTTGGTTTGCCTCTGGATGTCAAGGTTGTGTACTCCTCAACGCGCAGGGTTGAACACGTGACTTTGGCAGGGGAAGTTTGGTTAATCTACGACCAGTACATCGGACAAACGATGAACATGCTGAACAGGCTTTTCATCGAGGCAAGCAATGCGGACCCAGCACTTGCGTACTTTCACAAGGTTTTAGCGGAGCGGTTCGTTGAAGTCGGGCAGTTGGCTAGTGCGCTTCATTGTGCTTCGACGTATCACTCCTCGCGTGATGTCTTGCGCTCTAAACGCTCAGACGATGTTTGGCGCGATTTGTTGACACGGACTCATGAGAGATTTTTGCTTTATCACGAATTCGGGCATCGTGTATTTGCGAGTCCCACGCTCATGCCGGTAGTGCGTGAGCATGTGCAGTTCCTCCTTCAGCACCAAATTGGAGTGAAGCAAAGATCACTGCAGGATGTGCTTGAGTTGTTCCGCGACGCGCCTACTGCAGCACTGCATCACCAAGACTTTGATGCTTCAATTCGTGAAATCAAGTTGCATTACGAATCCGAGGAAGGGAAAAATTTCAAACAAGCTCAACTTATTTCGTTAGCGGAGCCACAGACTGAGGAAGAGGTGTTCTGCGACGTCTTCGCCTCAGATTTCGTGTTGGCCGAAGGACGCCTCGATGGCGCAGACATTGCACGAGTGCTGCGGGCCATCTATGTTGGCTTCTATCACTTGCAAGCACTGGAGTACTTGAGGCGACTCCCGTCTCTTTCGAGCGCAAACGCCAATTGGCAGGCCGACAACATGCCATACATTCAATCGCGAGGTCACTGCCTGCGATCCCATCTCCTATTCCTGTACCAGACAGAACTCCAAGTCGAACGGCAGCTTGACGATGACACCGTCGCCGAGGAAGTTCGTACCTTTGAGATTCAGTTGATGGAGGATCAGAAACGCCACTACGATGTTGTATTCGACAGCGCAATGCGGCTGCGCGATAGCTTGCTTGCCGACAATTGGATCTCCGAACTAGGCGAGGAAGCGTTGAGGACTCTACGCGATGAGCTGAACTCTCCAGAGTCAGTGACTCCCCAACTACCTAATGATGATGACTTGCGGACCGCCATTCTGATCATGACAGGATGGCTGCCTTGAGAGTTTGGGCTGGATTGAAGTTGGTACGTCGGCGACCTTGCCGGATGCAAGCATTGCATCTCAAAGCAGCTAACGTCGGCACACGCTGCATTTCGGAAGATGTGCCGCCGGATGTATGCCAATCGACGAATTACTGCTTTCAGGCACTGAGTCTGCGAACTCGGAATTCCGCTTTGGGTCGATAGTAGACCGTGGCTTTCGAGTTTGCGTTTGGTCCCTGCTTCGTCAGCTAAGCAAGGCAGCTTGAAGCCGGCAGCAAGTTGTTCGACGGTGCCCGCATCTTTTCGTCTTCGGTCTTGGCGGAAGCCTGCCGAGTCCCAGATGCTCCATTCTTCACCGCCACCACCTCCGCCATGATGGACAGCGCAATTTCCGCCGGCGTCTTGCTGCCGATGTAGAGCCCGGCCGGGCCGTGCAGGCGGTCCAGAACCTCATACGACATGTCGAAATGCTCATGCAGCCGTTCGCGCCGTGTGGCGCTGTTGCGGCGCGAGCCGATGGCGCCGACGTAGAAGGCCTCGGACTGCAGGGCGTCGATCAGGGCTAGGTCGTCGAGCTTGGGGTCGTGCGTGAGGGCGACGACGGCGGTGCGGGCGTCGGGCTTGAGGCGCAGGATCAGGTCGTCGGGCATCTCGTGCGTGAGGGTCACGCCGTCCAGGCTCCAGCTGGCGCGGTGCTCTTCGCGCGGGTCGCAGACAAACACTTCAAAACCCAGGCTCAGTGCCATCTGGCTCAGGAAACGCGAGAGGTCGCCCGCGCCGATCACGATGAGGCGGGCTTGTGGGCCCAGGTAGGTGGTGAGCTGGTGTTCGGTGAGTTGCGGTACGCCGTCGCGCCGGCCGGGGCGCAGCTGCACACGACCACTCTTCAGGTCCAGTACGCGCTCTACGCTCTCACGCTTTTCGCAGGCGGCCAGCAGCTCATCCAGGCGGCTGTGCACGGCCACACGTTCCAGCACCAGCTCCACCGTGCCGCCGCAGGGCAGGCCGAAACGATGCGCCTGGTCGGCCGAGATGCCGTAGCGTTGCACCGTGGGTGCCGCGCCGGTGAGAGCCGCTTCGACGCCGCCTTCGCGGATGCGGTGGATCAGGTCGTCCTCGATGCAGCCGCCCGAGACCGAGCCCACGGTCTCGCCCCGGCTGTTGATGGCCATGAGCGAGCCCGGTGGGCGCGGCGAGGAGCCCCAGGTACGGGCCACGGTGACGAGCACCACGGTCTGCCCCTCAGTCTGCCAACGCTGCGCCGTGCGCAGGACCAGGGTGTCGAGATCCTCCATGCGGTCCTCCAGCACGTTAGGCCAGCTTGAAGGGCAGCTCGCGCGGCGTCTTGCCGGTGAGGCGCGCGATGGCGTTGGCGAAGGCCGGGGCCAGCGGGGGCAGGCCGGGTTCACCCATGCCGGTGGGGGCGTCGGCGCTGGGCACCACGTGCACGGCAAACGCTGGCATGTCGGTGATGCGCGGCACCGCAAAGTCGCCGAAGTTGCTCTGCTGTACTACGCCGTCCTTCAGGGTGATGGCCGCGCTCGGCAGGCACATGGACAGGCCCATGAGCGCGGCGCCCTGCACTTGGGCTTCCACGGTGCGCGGGTTCACCACCAGATTGCAGTGCACGCCCGCGGTCACGCGGTGCAGCACGGGGTTGCCGTCCTTGATCGAAGCTTCGACCACATAGGCCACCACGGTGTTGAAGGATTCGTGCACGGCCACGCCCCAGGCCCGGCCCTTGGGCAGGGCCTTTTTGCCGTAGCCGCTTTTGTCCACGGCCAGTTGCAGTGCAGCGCGGTGGCGCGGGTGCTTGTCGCCGATGAGTTGCAGGCGGTAGGCCACGGGGTCCTGCTGGGTGGCACGCGCGATCTCGTCGATCAGCGTTTCCATCACATAGGCTGTATGGGTGGAACCCACGCTGCGCCACCAGAGCACGGGCACGTTCTGCTTGGGGTGGTGCACGGTGAGGCGCATGGGCACAGCGTAGGGGTCACGCATGCCTTCCGTGGCCGTGGCGTCGATGCCGTTTTTCACCTGGTAGGCCTCGAATACGGAGCCCATGAGGATGGACTGGCCCACCACGACGTGGTCCCAGGCCAGCACCTTGCCTTGGGCGTCGAAGCCGATGCGTGCGCGGTGCAGGTGCATGGGGCGGTAGTAGCCGCCCTTGATGTCGTCTTCACGGCTCCAGAGGGTGCAGATGGGCACGTTGAGGCCGGCAGTGCGCGCGGCCTTGGCGATGGTGCAGGCTTCGACGACGTAGTCACTTGTGCTGGAGAAACGTCGGCCAAAGCCGCCGCCCGCCATCTGCACGTTCACCTTGATCTGCTCGGGTTTGAGCCCCAGCACGTTGGCCGCTGCGGCACCGTCCAGGCCCGGGCTTTGTGAGCCGAGCCACAGTTCGGCGCGCCCCTCGGAAATCTGCACGGTGCAGTTCAGCGGCTCCATGGGGGCATGGGCCAGGTAGGGGAAGACGAATTCGGCTTCGATCTGCTTCGGAGCGCCGGCCAGGGGGGCCATGTCGGCGTCGAAGGCGCGTGGGCCGTTCTGCTTGGCGAGTTCGCGGTACTGGGCGAGTTGTTTCTCGCTGTCCACCTTCTCGACGCCGCTGGTATCCCATTGCAGCTTGAGCGCATCGCGGCCCAGCTTGGCTTGCCAGTAGCCCTCGGCGATG
>CAUPRZ010000046.1:0-9678 GCA_963513855.1 uncultured Hylemonella sp. | reverse complement strand
GTCAGGTAACGCTCGAAGACGTTCATGGCGGCACCCGCCGGCTGTGCGGCCATGGTTTCACACGATGCGTTCATATCAGGCGTCCCGGGCCAGGTTGCGGGCCGTGGTCTGGATCAGCTGCTGCGCCAGTTTTTCCTGAGGCAGATTGACCAGCAGGTCCAGACGCCGGCGGATGGCCAGCAAAGTCTGGCGGAAGGCTTCGAGCTTTTGCTCTTCCGTGCCTTGCACTTCGGAGGGGTCAGCGTAGCCCCAGTGGGCCGTGGCCGGGTGACCGGGCCAGATGGGGCAGACCTCGCCGGCCGCGTTGTCGCAGACCGTGATGATCAGGTCCATCTGCGGTGCGTTCGCGCCGGCGAATTCATCCCAGTTCTTGCTGCGCAGGCCTGCGATGTCGATGCCTACGGATTGCAGTACCCGCAGGCCCAGCGGGTTGGGTTGCTGGTTCTCGCGCGGGCTGCTGCCGGCCGAATAAGCCTTGAAGCGGCCGCCACCGATGTGGTTGAGTGTGGCTTCGGCCAGGATGCTGCGCGCCGAATTGTGCGTGCAGAGAAAAAGAACGTTCAGTGCGGTTGAGTTCATGCGACGTCTCGTGACATGGAAACGGCAGGGCCGTCGGTTTGGAGGGAATCGGGCAGCACCACCACGGGTGAGAAACCGCCGCCTGCGGTGCGGAAGTTCGTGGTCTGGCCGGACCAGGTGCGTGCGGCCAGCAACTGGACCTGGCCACGGTAGGCGTAGGCGCGCAGGTCCAGCTTGAGGTGCTGGTGCTGGCCGTTGACATTCACCAGGCGTTCACTCGGCGGCACCAGGGCCTGGGCCACATAGTCGCCTGCGACGATCTCGTGCCACACGCGCTGCGTGAGTTTGTCGCCGCGGTAGGCGGCACGCGCGCCGAAGCCGGTGGCGGGCTTGAAGAATAGGCTGCGACGGCGGGCCCACAACGCTTCTACATTTTCGGCCCTGACCGCCACCGTGGCCGGCACCGCACGCAGGAGTCGCGCGCGATCGGCCGGGGTCACGCCCAGCGCTTCCAGGCAGGCCGGGTCGGACAGATCGATCAGGCGGCGCTTGTCAGCCGCCAGGGTGTAGGCACGCGGGTGCGGGGTGAGCACGACGGCACCCGCGGCCCAGGCTGCGCGCAGGGCGGCGTGGCCGGACTGGGCCAGCGCAAAGTCCGTTAGCCGGTTGTAGACCAGGTCCACCGGCTGGTCGGTGGGCAGGGCCGGGTGCCACAGCGCACCGTCGCGCCACTGCAGTTCACGTGCATCGGCCACCACGGCCCTCAGACCCTGTGCGGAGAAGAGGTCGCGTGCCAGGGCGAATTCGGGTGCCAGGTACTGGGCCTGAGGCTCGTCGTCGACGATCAGCACATTGCGCCAGAGGCGCGCGCCGCGCTGGGCCCGCCATTCGGCCCTGAACATGTCCACGATCACGGCCTCGGTCCGGTCCAGCTGACCGGTCGGGTCCATGAGGGCGGGCATGGCGGCACAGCAGGCGCGGTGCGCGCGTGCGAGCGCCGCGTTGAGGAAGGCGCCACCCGCATTCGTGTTGATCTCGATCAGCCGGGGACCTTCGGCGCTGAGGTGGAAGTCGTAGCCCATGAACACACCCTGCGGCCCGTGGTTCTGGCGGGTCGGTTCATCGGCATCTTTCAGGACGTGGTCCTGCCAGGCGGGCAGGGCACACACCCGATCGAGTGTCGCCACGGCCTGCTGGATCTCGTCGCGGGTCTGCGGATCCAGGAAAACGACGGTGGATGCAAACAGATGGGGATGACTCAGCGCAAGCTGATCCACCAGGCCGCTCAGGGCCGGGGTGGTTTCCAGCTCGGTGCGCAACTGCTGCGCATCCAGCGTGCGGCAGGCGCATCCGAGGTTCAGGCTGTCGGCGAGGTTCATGTGGCGGGTGTGCAGGTGTTGCGGCCGGCTGGTGCGACTTCACAGGCGGCACCCTGGCAGCAGTGCCGGGTCAGATAGTCCAGCAGCCCATCCATCTGCGCGAAATTGGCACGGTAGACCAGATGCCGGCCATCGGGTTCGCTGCTGGCCAGGCCGGCGCGCACCAGCTCCTTGAGGTGGAAGGACAGGGCGCTGGGGCTGATATCCAGCTGCACGGCCAGCAGACCGGGCGTGAGCCCGGCCGGGCCGGCCACCACCAGGGCACGGAAGGCACGCAGGCGCTGGGCCTGGGCCAAGGCCGCCAGTGAACCCAGAGCCTCGCTTTCACCGTATTTCTGCTTTTTCATATTTAAATGATACTTGAAATATTGAAATGATTGCAAGCCCCTGTCGCTGTCCTGCAATGTCATGGATACGTCATACCGCAGCCATACAGGCGTCATGAAGCCTGACCACACTGGAGGCCATGCAAGAGAGCAGCCTCCCATCCTCACGCGAACCCGCTGATGCCGGGCCCGGCCCGCTGGCGGGTCTGGGGGCAGGGCGTCTGCGTGATGCGGGCTGGCTGCCCGCCTTCCAGGGCGACAAAGACCAAGCCGGCACGCCGGAGCGTACCCAGTTGCTGCACCACTGGGCTCTGGGCGCCGAGCAGCGCGCCGCCGGCCTGCTGTTCCAGGCCCTGGATGGCAACCCGCGCCACGGTGTGCTGGCTCTGTTTGTGGACCAGGGCGAGCTGCATGGTGCCATCGAGATCCTGGAGCGCCAGGGGCGCTGGCTGGTCATGCCCGACAGCCTGCGTGCACGCAGTCTGTCCGTGTCAGCCATGGCACGCCCGGGTGCCCAGGCCGCTTTGCGTTCCAGCATCGCGGGCACACCAGACCGGCGTTTTATCTTCTTCAACACCCTGCGTGAGGGGGGAATGGCCACCTTGGTGGAACGACGCCGCGAAGGTGGCACCGCCCCGACATGAGACACCCATATGGCCCCGCTGTTCCGGGGCTTTTTTACAACCGGATCCGATGAACTGACGTCAACAAGGAGAAAGAAAAATGAAAGAACTGCCCAACCCCACTTTCCCGCTGTCACCCGTCGCCATGCCTCGGGGGTCACTTCACCGCCCTGATCAGTCTGTCATTTCGCAAGAGCGCGGCGGCATTGAAGTTTCGTGGGCGCGCCACCTCGATGAAGTCCGTGCGGCGCAGCGCCTGAGGCACGACATCTTCGCCGGTGAGATGGGCGCACGCCTGTCCACCACGGTGCCGGGCCACGACGTGGACCTGTTCGACGACTACTGCGAACACCTGCTGGTGCGTGACCAGGAGACGCAGCAGGTCATCGGGACCTACCGCGTACTCACGCCCGAACAGGCGCAGCGCATAGGCAGCACTTACAGCGAGCTGGAGTTCGACCTGACCCGCCTGCGCCCTCTGCGCGAGCGTATGGTCGAGCTGGGCCGCAGCTGCGTGCACCCGGACTTCCGTCACGGCGGCGTGATCATGGCCCTGTGGGGTGCGTTGACCGAGTTCATGGTGCGCAACCAGCTTGACACCATGATCGGCTGCGCCAGCATCCCCATGCTGCACAACGGTGTCGTCCGTGGCGACATGGCGGCCAGCATCTGGCGCCAGGTGCGCGAGAAGCACATGGCCCCCATCGAACACCAGGTCTGGCCACGCCTGCCGCTGCCGGTGGAGGAGCTGGACAGCCACCTAGACGTGGAGCCCCCGGCCCTGATCAAGGGTTACCTGCGCCTGGGTGCCAAGGTGCTGGGTGCACCGGCCTGGGACCCGGACTTCAACAGCGCCGACCTGCCCATGCTCATGCGCATCAGCGACATGCCGGCGCGTTACCGCAAACACTTCCTGGGCGCCTGATGAAGAACCCCCTCAACCATGGCAACCAGTGGCTGGGCCAGCTCATGGAACGCAGCAGCGCAAGCAACGATGCAGACGAGGACAAAGGCGGCGCACAGCGTTACCGCACTGTCTTCATCTCGGACCTGCACCTGGGCACGCCGGGTTGCCGCGCCGAGGACCTGCTGGACTTTCTGAAAGCCAGCACCTGCGAACACCTCTACCTGGTGGGCGACATCATCGACGGTTGGCAGCTGCGCCGCCGCTGGTACTGGCCCCAGGCGCACAACGACGTGGTGCAGAAGCTGCTGCGCGCCGCGCGCAAGGGCTGCCGTGTCACCTTTGTGCCGGGCAATCACGACGAGTTTGCACGCGGTTTTATTGGCCATCAGTTTGGCGGTATCGAGGTGGTGGACGAGGCGGTGCACGTCACGGCCGACGGCAAACGCCTGTGGGTCACCCATGGCGACTACTTCGACGGCGTGATCCAGCACGCCAAGTGGCTGGCCTATGTGGGGGACAACCTCTACGAGTTCACACTCAAGCTCAACCGTTACCTCAACCACCTGCGCGCCAAGTTCGGCCTGCCTTACTGGTCACTCTCGGCCTACCTCAAGCTCAAGGTCAAGAAGGCCGTGAGCTTCATCAACGACTTCGAGCAGGCCGTGGCGCACGAGGCAAAAAAACACGGCCACCAAGGCGTGGTCTGCGGCCACATCCACCACGCCGAAATCCGCGACATTGATGGCGTGCTCTATTGCAATGATGGTGACTGGGTCGAAAGCCTGACGGCCCTGGTCGAGCACCACGACGGCCGGCTCGAGATCCTGCGCTGGGGCGACCTCGCTCCGGCCCAGGACGTGCAGGGCACGGTGGGTGCCACGGCGACGGCATGAAAATCGCGCTGGTCACGGATGCCTGGGCACCCCAGGTCAACGGCGTGGTCACCACGCTGGTGGAGCTGGTGCGTGAGGTTGAGGCTGCCGGGCACGAGGTGGAGGTCATCCATCCGGGCCTGTTCCGCACGCGGCCTTGCCCCGGTTACGCCGGCATTGATCTGGCCGTGCGCCCCGCCAGGGAGGTGGCGCGCCGATTGGATGCCTGCCAGCCCGATGCCATCCACCTCGCTACCGAAGGTCCGCTGGGCTGGGCCGCACGCCGCTACTGCCTGCGGCACAAGCTGGCCTTCACCACGGCCTACCACACGCGTTTCCCGGAGATCCTGCAAGCTGCGCTCAAGCTGCCACTGTCCTGGTCTTATGCGCTATTCCGGCATTTCCACCGGCCTTCGTCCGGTGTGCTCGTGCCCACCCAGGGCGTGCTGCGCCTGTTGCAGCAGCGCGGTTTCCAGAACCTGCGCTCCTGGACCCATGGTGTGGATCTGCGTCTTTTCCCCTACCACGATGCCGTGTCGCGGCACCCGGAACTGGGCGATCTGCCGCGGCCGGTCATGCTCTACGTCGGTCGTGTGTCCTACGAGAAAAATATCGAAGCTTTCCTGAGTCTGGGCATGCCCGGCAGCAAGGTCGTCTGCGGCGTGGGTCCGCTGGAAGCCTCGCTCAAGGCCCGTTATCCGCGTGTGCACTGGCTGGGCATCCTGCCGCGCGATCAGCTGGCCCAGGTCTACGCTGCAGCGGATGTGTTTGTCATGTCCAGCCGCTCCGAGACCTTCGGTTTGGTCATGCTGGAGGCCATGGCCTGCGGTACCCCCGTAGCCGCCTATCCGGTGGACGGGCCGCTGGAGGTGTTGGGCCAGCATGAAGGCAGGGCCCAGGGTGGGGTGCTGGACGAAGACCTGCAGCTGGCCTGCTATCGGGCGCTGGCCGTGCCGCGGCATGCGGCCCGCCGGCGCGCCGAAGCCTTCAGCTGGACCCAGGCCAGCCATCAGTTCCTCGGCCATCTGGTGCCGGCCCGTCCTTTATCACCTGCATCCGTGCAGGGTGATGAGGCTGTCATATAACTGTCATCGAATCTGTCAACAATCTGTCATGACCTTTTCACCCACCCGTCTGGAATCCAACGTGCCAGCTGATACTGCTTCTGCTCCCGCGGCACTGCCGCTGCTGGACCGCGACCACAGCATCCTGGCCTTCAACTGGCGGGTGTTTGACTGGGCCTGCCGCCCCGAGGTACCGCTGTTCGAGCGCCTGCGTTATCTGTGCATCGTCTCCTCCAATCTCGATGAGTTCTTTGAAGTCCGCGCCGAGCCGCACCTGAGTGCGCTCAAGGTGCGGGACCAGCAGGGCGTCTACACCGCAGCTTCTTTTGAGCGCATGTCCAAGGCCATTCACGAATTGGTCGAACGTCAGTACGCGCTCTACAACGAAGAGCTCATGCCCGCTTTCGAGAAGCAGGGCATCAAGATCGTCTCGCACGGTGAGCGTAATGCCGCGCAGCGGCGCTGGGTGCACCAGTACTTCGAGAGCGACGTCAAACCCCTGCTGATCCCTGTGGGCCTGGACCCTTCGCACCCTTTCCCGCAGGTGGCCAACAAGTCGC
Source organism: uncultured Hylemonella sp. (assembly GCA_963513855.1). Lineage (GTDB taxonomy): Bacteria > Pseudomonadota > Gammaproteobacteria > Burkholderiales > Burkholderiaceae_C > Hylemonella. The sequence goes on along the minus strand of CAUPRZ010000046.1, from coordinate 3,428 downwards.
TCAACTTCATCGTGCGCCTCGGCGGGCACGACGCCTTCGGCCGCGCCAACGACATTGCCATCGTCAAGGTGCCACGTGCGCTGCCGCGCCTCATCCCCATGCCCGAGAAGCTGTGCGGCAAGCGCCGACTGTTTGTCTCGCTCTCCAGCATCATCCGCGCGCATCTGGATGAACTGTTCCCCGGCCGTGAAGTAGGGCAGTTCTCGCAGTTCCGCGTCACGCGCCATTCGGACCTGGCCGTGGACGAGGAAGACGTCAAGAACCTGCGCACCGCCCTGCGCCAGGGCCTGCAGCACCGCCACTACGGCCAAGCTGTGCGGCTGGAGGTCTCGGCCGGGTGTTCCGAGCATTTGTCCGATTTTCTGCTGCGCCAGTTCGAACTGCCCGAGGGTGCGCTCTACCGTGTGCACGGCCCCGTGAACCTGGGGCGCCTGGGCCAGCTTGTCGATCTGGTGGAGGAGCCGCGTCTGCGTTTTCCGTCCTACAAGGCCTCCTATCCGGGGCAGCTGCAGCCGGGCCATTCCATCTTCGAACAACTCAAGCGCGGCGACGTGCTGATCCACCAGCCCTACGAGAGCTTCGATGGTGTGCTGGACTTCCTGCGCGAGGCCGTCAACGACCCGCAGGTGCTGGCTATCAAGCAGACCATCTACCGTACCGGCGCCCACTCCGTGCTCATGGACCTGCTGCGCGAGGCCGTGCGCCGTGGCAAGGAAGTGACCGTGGTGCTGGAACTCAAGGCCCGCTTCGACGAAGAGGTCAACATCAACTGGGCCGATCAGCTCGAGTCCATCGGTGTGCAGGTGCTCTACGGTGTGGTCGGCTTGAAGACCCACGCCAAGATGATGCTGATCACCCGCCGCGAGGGCAAGGTGCTCAAGCGTTATGCCCACCTTTCCACCGGCAACTACAACCCGGTGACCGCGCGTTTCTACACCGACCTCAGCCACCTCACGGCCGATACGGCGCTCACCACCGACGTCGAGCACGTGTTTGTGCATCTGGCCGGCCAGAGCCGCCTGCCGCGTCTGAACCGCCTCTGGCTGGCCCCCATCCAGCTGCACCGCAAGCTGATCGACAAGATCGAAAGTCTGGGTGCGGCGGCGGCGGCCGGCAAGCCCACGCGTCTGATCGCCAAGATGAACGCCCTGACCGACGAGGCCATCATCCGTGCGCTGATCGCCGCCGGCAAACAGGGCGTGAAGATCGACCTCATCGTGCGCGGTGCCTGCATGCTGCCGGCCCAGGTGGTGGGGCAGACGAGCAACATCCGTGTGCGTTCGCTGATCGGCCGTTTCCTTGAACACGCCCGAGTCTTCTACTTCCGTGAAGGCGAGAACGAAGAGCTTTATCTGTCGAGTGCCGACTGGATGAACCGCAACATGCTGCGTCGTATCGAGCTGGCCTGGCCGGTGCTCGATCCCGTGCTGCGCCAGCGCATCATCGACGAATGCCTGGTCGCCGGCTTGCACGACACCCAGGGTTCCTGGGATCTGCGCCCCGACGGTCGTTACGAGCGAGTTCGTCCTGCGACGGGCCGCACCGGCCCGGGTGCGCAGGAAGCGCTCATGGTGCGTTACGGTCAGCGCGAGACGCGTGGAGGGTGATATGGACCTGGTGCTGTGGCGTCACGCGGAAGCGCATGAAGCCCAGCCCGGGGGGGATGATCTTGCGCGCGTGCTCACGCCGCGTGGTGAAAAACAGGCCGCCCGTATGGCCGGCTGGCTGGACCGCCAGCTGCCAGACAGTGCCCGCATCCTGGTCAGCCCGGCACGTCGCACCGAACAGACCGCCCAGGCCCTGGAGCGCAAGTACAAGCTGCGTGAAGAGCTGGGGCCCGATGCGACTGTCGAGCAACTGCTTAAGGCGGTCCAGTGGCCCGATGGAAAGGGCGTCACGGTGGTCGTGGGCCATCAGCCCGTGCTGGGCCAGGTCATCGCGCAGCTGCTGGCCATCCACGGCAGCGAATGCAGCGTGAAAAAGGGCGCGGTCTGGTGGCTGCGGCACCGTCAACGCGACGGCATCTCGCAGACCACGCTGGTCGCAGTGCAGTCGCCCGACGTTCTCTAAATTTTGATTTCAGGCCTTCTTAGGCCGGCCGGTCTTGATCGACGGCACAGCCTTGAGCGCGGCCAGCAGGGCCTTGTCGCTCAGCGCGGTCAGGGCCTTGATGCCGGCGCGTAGCAGCTCGCTCTTCTTGGCCGGTTGGGCCAGCTTGGCGCAACGCTGCTTGAGCTCGGCCAGCGCCGTGTACTCGTCCTTGGGGATGGTGAAGCTGTCGCGCACCAGCTTGGGCTTTTTGACCTTGGCCGGCTTGGCGGGATCCGCAGCCTTTTTGGTCGTGGCCGGCTTGGCGGCTGTCCTGGGGGTCTTGGTAGCGGTCTTGCTGGAAGCCTTGCGGGGGGCTGCCTTTTTCGGTGTGGTCATGGGGGTGGTTGTCGGGGTAGTGGAGGGGGTGCCGGTGGTCATGGTGTGAATGCAGGAAAACAGAATCAGAGAAACGATTTATATAGTTTTTTGTTTTTCCCTGCTATCGCAAATCCCCACTTCATGACGGCTTGTCATGCAAATGAAATCTGACTGTCACGACATGGACATACACCAGTCGCACAGTCAGCTCCATAAGTCGTTGGGGCCCAGCCCCGGGAATGGAATGTTGGAAACACTGATGGATGCCCAGGCGCCTGAGCGTTGCCTGGCGCAAGCCCCGATGATCGATCACGTCCGCCTTTTTGCCGCCGAGTTCTGGCCCGCCCTCAGCGGTCGGGAGGGGCCGTTGGCCCGGCTCATGCGCGAGGACGCCCTCTACCCCGTGTTCCAGCCCATCGTGGACCTGCGCAGCGCCAAGATCCATGCCCACGAGGCCTTGATCCGCGGCCCGCGTGGCAGCTGGTTGCAATCCCCCGACGCGCTGCTGCGTGCCGCGCAGGACGAAGGCCTGCTCTACGAGCTGGAACTTTTCTGCATCTACGTCGCCCTGCGGCAGTGGGGCCTCTTGCAGCAGCCGGGCCGGCTCTTCCTGAACATCAGCGCCCACGCCCTGGAACGCCTGGTCAGCGTAGGCGGCACGCAGACCCTGGCGCGTGCCATGCGTGGCCTGCAGGTCACGCCGCGTATGGTGGTGCTGGAGATCACCGAACACGAACGTGTGGAGGACATGGACACGCTGGTGGAAGTGGCTCGTGTGCTGCACTCAGTTGGCTTGTCCCTGGCCCTGGACGATTTTGGCGATGGCCGCTCCAGCCTGCGCCTGTGGTCCCAGGTGCGGCCCGACATCGTCAAGATCGACAAGTACTTCAGCCGCGACATCAGCAACAGCGCCGACAAGCTCAAGACCCTGCAGGCCCTGCTGCAGATTGCCGATGTGTTCGGCACCGCCCTGGTGGCCGAGGGCATCGAGAACGAGGCCGATCTGCGGGTGATCCGCG
>CAUPRZ010000045.1:0-9839 GCA_963513855.1 uncultured Hylemonella sp. | reverse complement strand
GTCGGTGATCCACACCCTGCTCGAAGCCATCGCGCTCGTGGTGCTGGTGGTCATTCTTTTCCTGCAGACCTGGCGCGCCTCCATCATCCCGCTGCTGGCCGTGCCGGTGTCGGTGGTGGGCACCTTCGCCGTGCTGCACCTGCTGGGCTTCTCGATCAACGCGCTCTCGCTGTTCGGCCTCGTGCTGGCCATCGGCATCGTGGTGGACGACGCCATCGTGGTGGTGGAGAACGTGGAACGCAATATCGAGGCCGGCCTGTCCCCGCGCGAGGCCACCTACCGCGCCATGAAAGAAGTGTCGGGCCCCATCATCGCCATCGCCCTGGTGCTGGTCGCCGTGTTCGTGCCCCTGGCCTTCATCAGCGGCCTCACCGGCCAGTTCTACAAACAGTTCGCGGTCACCATCGCCATCTCGACCGTGATCTCGGCGATCAACTCGCTCACGCTCTCGCCCGCGCTCTCGGCCCTGCTGCTGCGCGGACATGACGCCCCCAAGGACGCACTCACGCGCGGCATGGACCGTGTCTTCGGTGGCCTCTTCCGTGGTTTCAACCGCTTCTTCCAGCGCGGCTCACAAGCCTACAGCGGTGGGGTGCAGCGCGTGATCTCGCGCAAGGCGCTGATGATGGCCATCTACCTGGCACTCGTCGGCCTGACCTTCGGCCTCTTCAAGGCCGTGCCCAGCGGCTTCGTACCGGCGCAGGACAAGCAGTACCTGATCGGCTTCGCGCAGCTGCCCGACGGCGCCACGCTGGACCGCACCGAGCAGGTGATCCACCGCATGGGCGAAATCACCAAGCTGAACCCGAACGTCGAAGACGCCATCGCCTTCCCCGGCCTGTCGATCAACGGCTTCACCAACAGCTCGAACTCGGGCATCGTGTTCGCCACGCTCAAGCCCTTTGCCGAGCGCACCCGCGCCGACCAGAGCGGCGGCGCCGTGGCTGGCCAGCTCAACCAGGCCTATGGCGAGATCCAGGACGCCTTCATCGTGATGTTCCCGCCGCCCCCGGTGGCGGGCCTGGGCACCACGGGTGGCTTCAAGCTGCAGCTGGAAGACAAGGGCTCGCTGGGTTATGACGCGATGGACGCGGCGGTCAAGGCCTTCATGGCCAAGGCCTACCAGACGCCGGAACTCGCAGGCATGTTCACGAGCTGGCAGGTCAATGTGCCGCAGCTCTACGCCGACATCGACCGCACCAAGGCGCGCCAGCTCGGTGTGCCGGTGACGGAGATCTTCGACACCATGCAGATCTACCTGGGCAGCCTGTACGTGAACGACTTCAACAAGTTCGGCCGCACCTACAGCGTGCGCGCCCAGGCCGACGCGCCCTACCGCGCACGCGCCGAAGACGTGGGCCTGCTCAAGGTGCGCTCCAACACGGGCGAGATGGTGCCGTTGTCGGCCTTGATGAAGGTGAACTCCAGCTTCGGCCCGGAGCGCGCCATGCGCTACAACGGCTACCTCTCGGCCGACATTAACGGCGGCCCGGCACCCGGCTATTCGTCCGGCCAGGCGCAGGACGCCATTGAACGCATCGCCGCCGAGACGTTGCCCCAGGGCATCGGCTATGAGTGGACCGAACTGACCTACCAGGAGATCCTGGCCGGCAACTCCGCGCTGTGGGTCTTCCCCCTGGCCATCTTGCTGGTCTTCCTGGTGCTGGCCGCGCAGTACGAAAGCCTCACGCTGCCCCTGTCCATCATCATGATCGTGCCCATGGGCCTGCTGGCCGCGATGACGGGCGTCTGGCTCTCGGGCGGGGACAACAATGTGTTCACGCAGATCGGGCTCATCGTGCTCGTGGGCCTGTCAGCGAAAAACGCGATCCTGATCGTGGAGTTCGCGCGTGAACTGGAGTTCGCGGGCCGCACGCCGGTGCAGGCCGCCATCGAAGCCAGCCGCCTGCGTCTGCGCCCCATCCTGATGACCTCGCTGGCCTTTGTGATGGGCGTGCTGCCCCTGGTGCTGGCCACCGGTGCCGGTGCCGAGATGCGCTCGGCCATGGGTGTGGCTGTGTTCGCCGGCATGATCGGCGTGACCGCCTTCGGCCTCTTCCTCACGCCGGTGTTCTACGTGCTGCTGCGTCGCCTGGCCGGCAACCGCCCGCTCAAACTGCACGGCGAGATCCCCCACCTGGAGGGCTTCGCCTCCGGCGGTGGCGGCACGGCCCACGCCGTGCCCGCCGCACCCCTGAAATATTGAAGGTGCCGTCCATGAAAAACATTCCTCACCTCCTGCCCCTGGTTGCCGCCCTGCTGCTGGCCGGCTGCGCCACCGCCTTGCCGCCCTTGCCGGCCACGCCCGAAACGCCGAGCCAGTTCAAGGAAAACAAGGAGCAGTGGACCATTGCCCAACCCGCCGAGGCACAGAGCCGCGGCACCTGGTGGAAGGCATTTAACGACCCCCTGCTCAACGAGCTGACCGAACGCGCCGGCAGCGGCAACGCCAGCATCCAGGAAGCCGCCGCGCGTCTGAACCAGGCGCAGGCCCTGGTGCGCAACGCGCAGGCCAACCGCCTGCCCCAGGTCGGCGTGGGCGCCGACGCCTCACGCGGTGCCGGTGCCAACACCGCCAATGGCGCCACGCCGGCCACCATGCTGCAGGCCGGCGCCAACCTCTCCTACGAGGTCGACCTCTTCGGCCGCCTGGCCGGCCTGCGTGATGCGGCCGCGCTGGACGCGCAGTCGCGCGCGGCCCTGCTGCAGAGCACGCAGCTGCTGGTGCAGGCTCAAGTGGCCCAGACCTATCTGGCCCTGCGTGCCGCGGACACCGAACGCACCCTGGTGCAGGACACCGCCACCGCCTACGCCGAAACACTGCGCCTCACGCAGCGCCGTTATGAAGCGGGTGACGTGGCCGAGCTCGACGTGATTCGTATCCAGACCGAACTCGCGGCCACCGAGGCCGAAGTGTTCGCCATCAGCCGCAGCCGCGCTGAACTCGAACACGCGCTGGCCGTGCTGGTGGGTGAATCCGTCTCGGGCTTCACGCTCGCACCGGTCACCGGCAGCACCGCCTTGCCCGTGATCCCGGCCGGTGTGCCCGGCACGGTGCTGGCGCGCCGCCCCGACGTGGCCGCGGCCCAGGCCTCGCTGCTGGCCGCACAGGCCCGTGTGGGCGTGGCCCAGGCGGCCTGGTTCCCCAGCATCTCGCTCACCGCAGCCGGGGGCTACGCCTCGCCCGATCTCGGCGACCTGTTCCGCTGGTCCTCGCGCGCCTGGGGTGTGGGCGCCCTGGTGTCCGCACCGCTGTTCGACGGCGGCCGCCGCGCGGCCGGTGTACAGAACGCGCAAGCGCAACTGGACGCCGCCGCCGCGGGTTACCGCGGCCAGGTGCTCAACGCCTTCCGTGAAGTGGAAGACCAGCTGTCGTCTCTGCGCCTGCTGCAGGAACAAGGGCAAGCTCAGGGCCGTGCGGTCACGGCGGCGCAGCGCGCCAGCGCGATTGCCGAAACGCGTTACCGCAACGGACTGGTGAGCCAGCTGGAACTGCTGGACGCGCGCCGTAATGAGCTGCAGAACCGCCGACTGGCCCAGCGTGTGGAAGCCACGCAGCGCCAGGCCACGGTGTTGTTGATCCGTGCACTGGGCGGGGGCTGGGAAGCGGAAGGGGCTTCGACCCCCACCAAAGCGATCGTGAGATCGACGGCTGGGGCCGCCACTCTGGCGGGTTTGTAAGCGCGTGGCGTGAGATCGGGCACCAATGATCTGAGCGCCAGATCATTGGTGCCCCCGACAGGCGATCTAGGAAACGGGGTCTGGGGCGTAACTTGTTGATCCGTGCTTGTGAGTTGGTAGCGAAGCTCGATGATCCAACCTCGTGCATCACGCACGCTTTTTCATCTGAGGCACACTGAGGGCAGTGAGAACCAGTTGGAGAAAATTATGAGCGTAAAAAACCGCTTCACAAAAGCACTTACTGCGCCAACCAAGGAACGTCCGGTGCTCGATGTTGTGACAAGTAGTGCAGAGGTGGTAGCAGACATCCTCATGAAAGACGAACTCTTTGCAGCCGTCCCGGTATTCTCAACAGCGTTCAAAGCTATGAAGGCTATGGACTCTACGAGGGATCGCATATTCACTGCGAAGCTACTGAGTTTTGTTTCAGTGGTTGAGACGATGACACCGGATGTACGTGCGGAGATCGCGAAAAAGCTCACCGCAGATAACGAGGGCAGGAAGGCGGGGGAGACTCTTCTCTTAGTTCTCGATAAGCTAACAGACATGGACAAGCCAGCTCTGCTTGGGTCATTGCTGAAGCACTACGGCTATGGACGTGTCACTTCATCAGAATTACGGCGTCTGGCTACTGCAGTGGACGTCGCATTTGCGGATGACTTAGCGGAATTCCTTGATGAGTCACCGGAAGGGCTCACAAGAAAAAGCGGCGCACGTCACAGAGAGGCTTTACTACCCACTGGATTGATTCGACTGTACTCTGGGCCCACTATCGGCGCAATTGGTGTCTTGGATTTTGGCCCTACGCCGTTGGGTACCAAGCTACATGAGTTAGTTCATTTGGCTGATTGACCAAAGCGCTTCAGGGTGCTTGCCTCTTCGTTTCCGTGAGCAGCGATGTCGTTTGAAGAATCCACTCAGCCTCCCTGCTGGTCAACTAAATCGCGGAAACAGTGGCGCAATCTCAAGCAGATCTTCATACCCAGTATCCATACGGGCTCGCGAAAGATGGGCTGGTGCCCCCGACAGGAATCGAACCTGTATCTGCCCCTTAGGAGGGGGCCGTTCTATCCATTGAACTACGGAGACGGAGCGAGGGGATTGTAAGGCGCGCGCTCCGGCTGAGCCCGGGGCCCAAGACCGTTACTTGGTCAGCAGCCGCATCGCTTCCTCGATGCCTTTGAGGGTCAGCGGGTACATGCGGTTGCTGGTGAGCTGCTGGATGACGCTGATGCTCTGGCGGTACTGCCAGACGCCTTGCGGTTCGGGGTTGATCCAGACGAACTTGGGGAAGGCGTTGGTGAGGCGCTGCAGCCATTCGGCGCCGGCTTCCTCGTTGTTGTATTCCACGCTGCCGCCGGGCTGCAGGATCTCGTAGGGGCTCATGGTGGCGTCGCCCACGAAGATCAGCTTGTAGTCCTTGTTGTACTTGCGGATGATGTCCCAGGTCGCGAACTTCTCGCTGTAACGGCGCCGGTTGTTCTTCCACATGAAGTCGTAGACGCAGTTGTGGAAGTAGTAGAACTCCAGGTGCTTGAACTCGGTCTTGGTGGCGCTGAAGAGTTCTTCCACGCGGGCGATGTGTTCGTCCATGGTGCCGCCCACGTCCATGAGCAGCAGCACCTTCACATTGTTGTGGCGCTCCGGGCGCATCTTGATGTCGAGGTAACCGGCATTGGCGGCCGTGGAGCGGATGGTGTCGTCGAGGTCCAGCTCGTCTTCGTGGCCTTCGCGTGCGAACTTGCGCAGGCGCCGCAGCGCGACCTTGATGTTGCGCGTGCCCAGTTCCTGCGTGTCGTCGTAGTCCTGGTAGGCGCGCTGGTCCCAGACTTTCACAGCACTCTTGTTGCGGCTCTTGTCCTGGCCTATGCGTATGCCCTGGGGGTTGTAGCCGTTGGCGCCGAAGGGGCTGGTGCCGCCCGTGCCTATCCACTTGCTGCCGCCCTCGTGGCGCTCCTTCTGCTCCTCAAAACGCTTCTTGAGCGTTTCCATGAGCTCGTCCCAGCCCATCTTCTCGATGGCAGCCTTCTGCTCGGGACTGAGGTTGAGTTCGAGGTTCTTGCGCAGCCATTCGAGCGGGACTTCCTTGGTGAAGTCGGTCAGCATCTCCACGCCCTTGAAGTAGGCGGAGAAGGCGCGGTCGAACTTGTCGTAGTGCTTCTCGTCTTTCACCAGCGAGGTGCGGCTCAGGTAATAGAAGTCGTCCACGCTGTAGCCGCTGCCGCCTTCCGGATCAGCTTTGGGCCCGACCACGCCTTCTTTGAGCGCTTCGAGCAGGGTCAGGTATTCCTTGACCGAGACCGGCAGCTTGGCGGCGCGCAGGGTGTAGAAGAAGTCGATCAGCATGGCGCGCCTCCTGTCAACGCGGCTTGTCCAGCAGGTGATTCAGGTGGGCGCGGACCTCGGGCCACTCCCCACTGCGCAGGCTGTACATCACGGTGTCACGGATGGTGCCGTCACGGCGCAGCGCGTGGCCGCGGATCACGCCATCCTTCTTTGCGCCCAGGCGCTCGATGGCGGCCTGCGAGGCGTGGTTGTAGTTGTCGGTGCGCCAGCCCACGACATGGCAGCCCAGAGTGTCGAAGGCATGCGTCAGCATCAGCAGCTTGCAACAGGTGTTGACCTGGGTGCGCTGCACGCTTTTGGCGTACCAGGTGTAGCCGATCTCCACGCGCTTCACGGCGGGCAGGATGTCGTGGTAGCTGGTGCTGCCCAGCACGCGGCCGCTGAGTTCGTCTTCCACGGCGAAGGCGAAGCGGCTGCCCTCGGCGCGCATCTGCAGTGCGGTCTCGATGTAGGCGCGGGTTTCCTGCGGTTCAGGTACCGAGGTCACGCGTAGCTTCCAGAGTTCGCCGTCGGCCGCGGCGGCACGCAGGCCGGATTCGTGCGTCAGCGCCAGGGGCACCAGGCGCACGCCGCGTAGTGCCAGGGTGACGGGCTCGACGAAGGCCATCTCAGGACCTCCGGCTGGCCACCTGCAGACGCCAGGCCAGACGCAGGCAGACCAGGCCGCCCAGCAGGGTGATGACCAGGCCGGCAGACTGGCCCGCGCCGCCCAGCGCGTCCATGCCCTGCAGGCGGGCGATGAAATAACCGATGACGGCGCCGGCAAGAAAGCTGCCGGCCAGCACGAGGATGTCCTTGAAAACCGGTTTCATGCTCATCAACGGTTGTGGCGCTGCATGAAGACCAGCTTCTCGAACAGGCTCACGTCCTGTTCGTTCTTGAGCAGGGCGCCCACCAGCGGGGGCACGGCCACCTTGTCGTCCTTGCTCTGCAGGGCTTCGGCCGGGATGTCCTCGGCCAGCAGCAGCTTGAGCCAGTCCAGCAGCTCGCTGGTGGAGGGCTTTTTCTTCAGGCCGGGCAGGTTGCGCACGTCGAAGAAAGTCTTCATGGCTGCGCCCAGCAGCTCCTGCTTGAGGCCGGGGAAGTGCACACCCACGATCTTGGCCATGGTCTCGGCGTCGGGGAACTTGATGTAGTGGAAAAAGCAGCGGCGCAGGAAGGCGTCGGGCAGCTCCTTCTCGTTGTTGGAGGTAATGAAGACCAGGGGGCGGTGCTTGGCCTTGATGAGTTCACGCGTCTCGTAGCAATAGAACTCCATGCGGTCGATTTCGCGCAGCAGGTCGTTTGGAAATTCGATGTCGGCCTTGTCGATTTCGTCGATCAGCAGGGCCACGGGTTCGTCGGCCGTGAAGGCCTGCCAGAGCACGCCCTTGATGATGTAGTTGTGGATGTCCTTGACCTTCTCGTCCCCCAGCTGGCTGTCGCGCAGACGGCTGACCGCGTCGTACTCGTACAGGCCCTGCTGGGCCTTGGTCGTGGACTTGATGTGCCACTGCAGCAGGGGCAGCTTGAGTGCGGCGGCCACTTCCTCGGCCAGCATGGTCTTGCCGGTGCCGGGTTCGCCCTTGACCAGCAGGGGGCGTTTGAGGGTGATGGCGGCATTGACCGACAACATCAGATCCTGGGTGGCGACGTAGTTCGAAGTACCTTGGAATTTCATGGGCGGGCGAGGGTTCGGGACGGGGAAAATCGGGTTTTGGCGGCAGATATAATGCCAAGCTGATCTAGATCCACCACTGGCTGATTGTCCTCGCAAAATGAAGAATCTGTTGCTGACGCTCTCTTCGCTGCTTGTCGCTTCTGCGACGGTGTTCTCCGCCCACGCCCAGGAGGTCAAGGGTGACGCCAAGGCCGGCGAGACCAAGGTCGCCATGTGCATCGGCTGCCACGGCATCCCGGGTTACCAGGCCAGCTTCCCCGAGGTCTACCGCGTGCCCATGATCTCGGGCCAGAACGCCAAGTTCATCGCCTCGGCCCTGAACGCCTACCAGAAGGGCGAGCGCAAGCACCCCTCGATGCGCGCCATCGCCGACAGCCTGACCGAGCAGGATATTGCCGACGTGGCCGCCTTCTACGAAGGCCACGGCAAGACCGGTACCCCGGCCGTCAAGGCTGCGCCCGCTCCCTCGGCCAAGGTGGCCGAGCTGCTGAACAAGGGTGGCTGCATCGCCTGCCACGGCGACAACTTCAACAAGCCGGTTGATCCGAGCTACCCCAAGGTGGGCGGCCAGCCGGCTGACTACCTCTTCGTGGCGCTCAAGTCCTACAAGACCGAAGGCCAGGCCAGCTGGGGCCGTTCCAACGGCATCATGGGTGGCATCGCCAAGCAGTTCAGCAATGCCGAACTCAAGGAACTGGCCAAGCACATCAGCAGCCTGCCGGGCGAACTCAAGACTGTGCCGCAGAGCAAGTTCCGCTGATCCGCGTCTCTCTCAACAAAAAAGCCGCTCGATGAGCGGCTTTTTTGTGGGTGGGATGGACGCTAGTCTTTCGTAGCCCGCTGCTGCACGCAGGCAATGTAGGCCGCGCCATCGGGTGGCCGCCCCGCGCGCTGGCTCTCCCAGACCATACGACCCAGACAGTCCATGACCTCGTGGTGGGCGGTGTGCAGGTCATCGCGTTTGGCCGCCAGCAGCTCCACCGCCTGGCGTATGCCGCGGGGCTGGTCGATGCTGCACTGCTCGCTGATCGACAGGTGCATGGAGAGGTGCAGAAAAGGGTTCTCGCGCCCGGGCTCGGCCTGCGCCATGTTCGCGAGGGCGGCGTCCAGATCAGCCAGCTCGGCGTGGTACTCGGGGTGCTCGTTGATCCACTGGCTGGCCAGTAGCTCGATGGCTTCCATGGGCTGCTGGGCTTGGGCCTTGGCGTAGACACTGCAGAAAAAGCGGCGCACGTCGGCCTGGGAGGGCTGGAACATCATCCCGGGATTATCCCAGCCGCTGTGAGATGGTGCGCGCCGCGCGCAACAAGGCGGGCAGCAGCGTCTCCTGCGCCACCTTGGTGTTGGTACGGTTGGCCTGGCCGCTGAGGTTGAGCGCTGCAATGAAGCGGCCACTGCGGTCGGTGATGGGCGCGGCCAGCGAGATCAGCCCCTCTTCCAGCTCCTGGTTCACCAGGCTCCAGCCCTGGCGGCGCGCCTGCTGCACTTTGGACAGCAGGGTGTCCACATCGGTCACCGTGTGCCGGGTCAGCGCCTTAGGGCGTGCTGCCTTGAGGCGGCGCAGCACCTCCTCATCGTCCAGACCGGCCAGCAGCACCCGGCCCATGCTGGTGCAGTAGGCCGGCAGGCGAGAGCCCACGCCCAGGCCTATGCTCATGATCTTGTGCGTGGGCACACGCAGCACGTAGACGATGTCCGTGCCTTCAAGCACGGCGGCCGAACTCGATTCCTTGACCTCGTCGACCAGGGTTTCCATCACGGGTTCGGCCAGGTTCCAGATGGGCAGGGAGGACAGGTAGGCAAAACCCAGGTCCAGGATGCGTGCGGTCAGGCGGAAGTGCTTGCCGTCGCTTTCTACATAAGCCAGGGTCTGCAGCGTGAGCAGGATGCGACGTGCACCCGCGCGTGTGAGTCCGGTGCGCGCAGCCACCTCGCTGAGCGTCTGCTGGGGTGTGGCCGCGCTGAAGGAACGGATCACCTCCAGCCCGCGTGCGAAGGACTGCACATAACTGTCGCCAGGCTGGGGCGCGGTCGCGGGGGTGACGGGGGGCATGGGCAGCTGGTCCGGTTTGCTCTAGAATTCATTATACGAACAAATGTTCTATATGCGAACAATCCGACCTTGGGTCGGTGCTCAAAAAATTCTAGACAG
>CAUPRZ010000044.1:0-9874 GCA_963513855.1 uncultured Hylemonella sp. | reverse complement strand
GCCATCGTGTCGATCACCGCCTTGCGCGACGACGCTGGCGCGCTGATCGGCTACCTGCTGATCGGCAGCGACAACTCGGCGCGCAAGCGCGCGCAACAGCATCTCAAGGAAGCGGTCACCGTCGCGGAAAACGCCAACCTGGCCAAGACCGAATTCATCTCCAGCATGAGCCATGAGCTGCGCACACCGCTGAACGCCATTCTGGGGTTTGCGCAGCTGCTGGCGTCGAGCACGCCGGTGCCCACGGTGCCCCAGCGACGCAGCATCGACCAGATCCTCAAGGCAGGCTGGTACCTGCTGGAGCTGATCAATGAGATCCTCGATCTGGCGCTGGTCGAGTCCGGCAAGCTCCTCATGTCGGAGGAACCCGTGGCGCTGACTGAGCTGCTCGCCGAGTGCCGTGCCCTGGTCGAATCCCAGGCGCTGCAGCGTGGCGTCGCCCTGCACTTCGAGCCCATGGACACGCCGCTGCATGTGCGGGGCGACCGGACGCGGCTCAAGCAGGTTCTGGTGAACCTGCTGCATAACGCGGTCAAGTACAACCGCAAGCCAGGCCGTGTGGATGTGGCCTGTTCGGTGCTGGCGCCGGACACCATACGCATCACCGTGCGCGACACCGGGCACGGTCTTTCCACAGAACAGCTCGGGAGCCTGTTTCAGCCTTTTAACCGCCTTGGGCGTGAGGCCGGCATCGAGGAGGGCACGGGCATCGGCCTGGTGGTCACACAAAAGCTGGTGCACCTGATGGGCGGCCAGATCGGGGCGGACAGCACACCGGGGACCGGCAGCATGTTCTGGGTGCATCTGCCCCAGGCGGTTGCACCCAGCACGGTCCACGGCAGCAGCCCCGAATGGGTTTCGGCCATGGAGGCCCCCGTGCGTCATGGCGAGGCCGTCCAGACCGTGCTCTACGTTGAAGACAACCCCGCCAATCTGGAGCTGGTCGAGCAGATCATCGCTCGCTGCCCCCATCTGCGCCTGCTGAGTGCCGCTGATGGCAGCACCGGCATCGAGTTTGCACGGGCCTATCTGCCGCGGGTGATCCTGATGGACATCAACCTGCCGGGCATCAGCGGCATCGAGGTGATGCGGGTGCTGCGCGCCGACCCGACCACAGCCCATATTCCCATCATTGCGCTCAGTGCCAACGCGGTCCCACGTGACATCCAGAAGGGTTTGCAGGCCGGTTTTTTCGCCTACATCACCAAACCGATCCAGGTGCCTGAACTGATGAAGATGCTTGATTCGGCACTGCTCCAGGCCGACCCTACCCGCTTACCTATGCTCCCCCAGGAAACACCGTGACCATTTCAACGAAGGACATCCTCAACGCTCGCATCCTGGTGGTGGACGATCAGCAGGTCAACGTCAGCCTGCTGGCAGAAATGCTGGCGTCCGCCGGCTACACACAGGTTTCAACCACGCTGGACCCCCGGGTGGTGTGCGGCATGCACCGGGCGACGCCTTTTGACCTGATCCTGCTCGACCTGCAATTGCCCGGCATGGACGGCTTCCAGGTGATGGAGGGGCTCAAGGCCAGTGGCACGGACAGCTACTTGCCTGTGCTTGTCATCACCGCCCAGCCGGGGCACAAGCTGCGCGCCCTGCATGCGGGGGCCAAGGACTTTGTGAGCAAGCCTTTTGACATGGTCGAAGTCAAGGCACGGATCCACAACCTCATCGAAATCCGGCTGCTCTACGGGCAACTGAAGCTGCAAAACGTGGAGCTGGAGCGCCAGATCCAGACCCGCACGGCAGAGCTGCAGGAAAGCGAAGCGCGCTACCGAGCCTTGACCGAACTGGCCACGGACTGGTACTGGGAGCAGGATGCCGAGGGCAGCTTCA
This sequence comes from uncultured Hylemonella sp., assembly GCA_963513855.1. Classification (GTDB taxonomy): domain Bacteria; phylum Pseudomonadota; class Gammaproteobacteria; order Burkholderiales; family Burkholderiaceae_C; genus Hylemonella. The sequence goes on along the minus strand of CAUPRZ010000044.1, from coordinate 8,029 downwards.
CCAAGGTGTCAGGGCCTGTGCTGGAGATGCTGGGCATGCGCGTGGGACCCCTGGAAGGCAGGATACGGTCGTCACCTGACGAAGGCTGGAACGAAGAAGGTCGTCAGGCACTGCAGGAGCTCATTGCTTCGCGCATGCCTTTTGTCGATGTCCTGCTGGAGCGCACCCGCCCCGATGGCAGCCACCAGGCCTTTCGTGTCAGCGGCACGCCCATGTTCAACAGCCAGTGCGACCTGATCGGCTACCGGGGCATAGGCGTCGAGATCCGGCCCTAGGAACGAGTGCTTTCCTGCGCTGACGACACGAACCTAGGGTGTGTCCTTGAACTGCGCGAGGGCCACCCGGCGTGCATCGGCCTGGGCCTGCAGCAGACACCTGTCGCTGACATCGCGCCCCTGCAGACTGTTGCAATGCCAGATGGCCTTGGCGTGCACGGCCATGGCCCTGTGCCGCAATTCGCTCAATTGCAAGCCCCCGCGCACAACCTGGTGGAAGGCCAGCAGCATGCCCAGCAGGACCAGGATGGCGACAAGCAGAGGCCAGCCCCGCAACCGATCTGCACGGACGGGCAGGCGATCGTCCTCGGCCTCCTGCAGCCACTCGAAGGGCAGCGCGAGCGCACTGACAGCCCGGGCGATCGATGGTGTGAAATTCAGAAAATAAGGATACATGGCCGGCTCTACGCAGCTCGTGTCATGCGGGCTGCTCAGGTCAATGTACAAGGGCATGTCATCCTTGTTTGTGCGACAGGCCGCATTACGGCACCAGGAAGACTCAAGCACAAGAAAAAACCCGCCCCCTGCATACGCAAGAGGCGGGTTGCGGCTGATTAGCCGCCGGCTGCCCGTTAAACGCTCAGACTTTCTCGAAGCTGAACTGCCCCGGGTTCTTGATCGGGTCCACGTCCACGGCGATGACGTCCTTGGCCACGAAGCGCCCTTCCAGCAAGAGTTTGGAGAGCGGGTTCTCGATGCGCTGCTGAATGGCGCGCTTCAGGGGTCGCGCACCGAACACGGGGTCGAAGCCCACCTTGGCCAGTTCGGCCAGGGCCTTGTCCGACACCTGCAGCGCCAGTTCCATCTTCGCCAGCCGGTCCTGCAGGGCCTGCAGCTGGATGCTGGCGATGCTGGTGATGTGCGCGGCATCCAGCGCGTGGAAGACCACGGTCTCGTCGATGCGGTTCAGGAACTCGGGGCGGAAGTGGTTCTTGAGTTCACCCCAGACGGCATCCTTCACATCGTCGTAGGACTGGCCCACCATGCTCTGGATCAGGTGCGAGCCGATATTGCTCGTCATCACGATCACGGTGTTCTTGAAGTCCACGGTGCGGCCCTGGCCGTCGGTCAGGCGACCGTCGTCCAGCACCTGCAGCAGCACGTTGAACACATCGGGGTGAGCTTTTTCCACCTCGTCGAGCAGCAGCACGCTGTAGGGTTTACGGCGCACGGCCTCGGTCAGGTAACCGCCCTCCTCGTAACCCACATAACCCGGCGGCGCGCCGATCAGGCGGGCCACGGAATGTTTCTCCATGAACTCGCTCATGTCGATGCGCACCAGATGGTCCACGCTGTCGAAGAGGAAACCGGCCAGGGCCTTGCACAGCTCGGTCTTGCCCACACCCGTGGGGCCGAGGAAGAGGAAGGAGCCCGTGGGGCGGTTCGGGTCGGACAGGCCCGAGCGTGAACGGCGGATGGCATTGGCCACGGCGCTGATGGCTTCGTCCTGCCCCACCACACGTTCGTGCAGCTTGCCTTCCATCTGCAGCAGCTTGTCCTTCTCGCCCTGCATCATCTTGGCCACGGGAATGCCGGTGGCGCGACTCACCACCTCGGCGATTTCCTCCGCACCCACCTGGGTGCGGAGCAGACGGGGGATGTTGCCCTTGCCCTGGGCCTGTTCGCGGGCCTGGGCTTCCTTGAGCAGCTTCTCCAGCTCGGGCAGCTTGCCATACTGCAGCTCGGAGACCTTGGCAAAGTCGCCCTTGCGGGTCAGCTCGCCGATCTGGGTCTTGAGCTTTTCGATGTCTTCACGCACATGCTGGCTGCCCTGGGCCTGGGCCTTCTCGGCCTTCCAGATTTCGTCGTAGTCGGCGATCTCTTTCTGCAGCTTGGCTATCTCTTCCTGGATCAGCTCCAGGCGTTTTTGCGAAGCCTCGTCCTTTTCCTTTTTCATGGCCTCGCGTTCGATCTGCAGCTGGATCAGCCGGCGGTCGAGCTTGTCCATGACTTCGGGCTTGGAGTCGATCTCGATCTTGATCTTGGCGGCTGCCTCGTCGATCAGGTCGATGGCCTTGTCGGGCAGGAAACGGTCGGTGATGTAGCGGTGGCTCAACTCGGCCGCGGCCACGATGGCCGGGTCGGTGATGTCCACGCCGTGGTGCACCTCGTATTTCTCCTGCAGGCCGCGCAGGATGGCGATGGTCTGCTCCACCGTGGGTTCACCCACCAGCACCTTCTGGAAACGGCGCTCCAGCGCGGCGTCCTTCTCGATGTACTTGCGGTATTCATCCAGCGTGGTGGCACCGATGCAATGCAGTTCACCGCGCGCCAGCGCGGGCTTGAGCATATTGCCGGCGTCAATGGCGCCTTCGGCCTTGCCCGCACCCACCATGGTGTGCAGCTCGTCGATGAAGAGGATGATCCGGCCTTCATCCTGCGAGACTTCCTTGAGCACGGCCTTGAGCCGCTCCTCGAACTCGCCGCGGTACTTGGCGCCGGCCAGCAGGCCCGCCATGTCCAGCACCAGCACGCGTTTCTCGCGCAGGCTCTCGGGCACCTCGCCGTTGACGATGCGCTGGGCCAGGCCCTCGACGATGGCGGTCTTGCCCACGCCGGGTTCACCGATCAGCACCGGGTTGTTCTTGCTGCGCCGTTGCAGCACCTGAATGGCACGGCGGATCTCGTCGTCACGGCCAATCACCGGGTCCAGCTTGCCCAGGCGGGCACGTTCGGTCAGGTCGAGGGTGTATTTCTTCAAGGCCTCGCGCTGGCCTTCGGCCTCGGGGCTGTCCACTTTCTCGCCGCCGCGCACGGCTTCGATGGCGGTTTCAAGAGACTTGCGTGTCAGGCCGTGGTCCTTGAGCAACTGGCCGATGTCACCCCTGCTGTCAGCGGCAGCCAGCAGGAAAAGCTCACTGGCCACGTACTGGTCACCGCGTTTGATAGATTCTTTTTCAGCCGCCTGCAGCAGGGACACGAGATCACGGCCCACCTGGACCTGTTCCTGGCCTTCCACCTGCGGCAGCTTCTTGACCGCGGCCTCGGCCGCCGTCTGCAGCCCCGCCACATTGGCACCCGCGCGCTGCAGCAGCGCCCGGGGCCCGTCCTGCTGGCGCAGCATGGCCAGCAACAGGTGGGCCGGCTCGATGTAGGCGTGGTCATTGCCCAGAGTCAGGGTCTGGGCCTCGCCCAGGGCTTCCTGGAATTTGGTGGTGAGTTTGTCGATCCGCATGGTTTCCCTCAGGGAGATGTTCTGAACTGCCCTACAGCGTGAGGGTGATCTGGCCAGATTTCAAGAGCGCTTCATGCATGGCAAGCATACTTGTGACGCAGATCAAACCTTGGGACCGATCATGAACCTTATTTCAAGCGTCCTGCCCCGCTGGCTGGCGCCAGTCCTGCTGGGCCTGGGCCTGGCGACGCCAGCCACCGCCCAGCCCACAGCCAAAACCATCGCCCAGGGCCTGGCCCATCCCTGGGCCCTGGCCTTTCTGCCCGATGGCAACTACCTGGTGACGGAGCGGCCGGGCACGCTGCGTGTGGTGGAGCCCGGCGGGCGCCACCGCCCGCCTGTGCAAGGCGTGCCTGCGGTGCAGGCACGCGGCCAGGGTGGCCTGCTCGATGTGGTGCTGGACCGCGACTTTGCGCGCAACCGCACGCTCTACCTTTGTTATGCGGAACCTTCGGCCGACGGCCGCACGGCAGGCACGGCGCTGGCCCGGGCCCGCCTGAGTGAAGACAGCACGCGGCTGCAGGAGCAACGTGTGATCTTCCAGCAAAGCCCGAAGGTGAACGGCGGCAACCACTTTGGCTGTCGTATCGCCGAAGCGGCAGACGGCACGCTTTTCCTGGCCGTGGGCGAACGCTACGACCAGCGCGAACAGGCCCAGACCCTGGACAACCACATGGGCAAGGTGCTGCGCATCCGCAAGGACGGCAGCGTGCCGCCGGACAACCCCTGGGTGAACCGCGCAGGGGCACGGCCCGAGATCTGGAGCTACGGCCACCGCAACCCGCAAGGCCTCACCTTCAGCCCGCGTGGTGTGCTGTGGCTGCACGAGCACGGCCCCATGGGCGGGGACGAGATCAACCTGCCCGTGGCCGGCGCCAATTTCGGCTGGCCGCTGGTGAGTTATGGACGCAACTACAACTTCACCTCGGTGGGCACAGGCGAACGGACCCACCCGAACACGGTGCAGCCCCTGCACAGCTGGGTGCCGTCGATCGCGCCTTCGGGCATGGCCTTTATCACCAGCGAGCGTTACGGCAAGGACTGGGTGGGCAACCTGCTCGTGGGTTCGCTCAAGTTCACCCATGTGGTGCGGCTGGAACTGGAACGGCCTTTTGAGGGCAAGGTGCGGCGCGAAAGCAAGCTGCTGCCCGATCTGGGCGAGCGTGTGCGTGATGTGCGCCAGGGGCCGGACGGCTATATCTACCTGCTGACCGACCAGGCCGAGGGGCGGCTGATCCGGCTGGAGCCCGGGCGCTGAGGCGCCGCTTTCGGCTATGCTTGCGGCAGCATTTTTCATCCTGCCTCACAGGGAGTACCACCATGAAGACCTTGATCCGTTCCAGCCTGCTCCTGTCCCTGGCCCTGGCCGCCTTTGCGGCCCAGGCCTCGTCCGACATCTCCCTCTCGCTCTCCAAATCGGTCTCCAACGCCGTGGGCAGCGTCTCCAACTCCATCAGCGCGTCGAGCGAAAGCAGCACGGGAGACCAGAAAACCGCTCAGGGCCCCTACGAGGTGATGGAGGTGCAGCAGGTGGCCGGCAAGGCCGACACGGTGCGCCTGAGCCTGCGCGCCCTGCAGCCCGGTGTTGAAGACATCCAGCTGACCCTGCCGCAGCAGGCCCTGGACCGCGGCAACATCGCCGTGGGCAGCGTGATCGAAGCACAGGGCCGTGACTACGGTGTGGCCTTTGCCGCCCGCACCGCCACGGGCACAGGCCAGCCATTTTTCCTGGTGCTGCACGACGCCGTGTACCGCGAGTTCGACGCCCATCGCGTCGCGCTCTGAGCGCGCTCATGCGCCTGCGCACAGCCAGCGTGATGCTGGCTTTTTTGTTTCTGCTGCTGGGAAGTGCCCGTGCCGGTTCGCTGAGTTATTGCGAGCCGAACCGCCAGCTCGAACCGGCGGAGCTGGACCGCATGATCCGCGTGGCAGGCATCGTCAAACGCGAGCTGGAAGCCAGCGGCCAACCCGTGGCCCTGATCTCGCGCTCGGGCCTGTCCCTGAGCCTGCTGGGGCAACGTTATTCACACGCTGGCGTGAGCAGCCGGGACAACACCGTGACACCCTGGGCGGTACGGCAGCTGTATTTCGCCTGCAGCGAGGAAGCGCCGCGCCTCTTCGACCAGGGCATGACGGGGTTTGTGATGGGGGTGCACAACGATGGTGAAGGTTATATCTCCATCGTGACCCTGCCGGCCGAGGCCTCGCACCTGCTGGACGCGGCCGCGCGAAACAACAGCACGGCCCTGGCCCTGCTGAGCCCGGACTACAGCGCCAATGCCTATGCCGAAGCCCTGCGGTACCAGAACTGCAACCAGTGGCTGGCCGAGCTGCTGGCCGCGGCCTGGGCTGGAGAAGAGCAGCCCCTGAGCCGGGCCCAGGCGCAGGCCTGGCTGCGCGCGCAGGGCTACGTGCCCACCGAACTGCAACTCTGGCCCCCCCTGATTGCTTTCGGTCGGATGCTGTCCTACCTGCACTTCGACGACCACCCCCCTGAACTGCTGCAACAGGGCAAGCTGCGCGTGAGCCTGCCCGAGGGCATTGAACGATTTGCGCGGCAGCGCTGGCCGCAGGCGCAGCGCGTGGAGATCTGCTACACGCCGAGCCAGGTGGTCATCCACCGGGGCTGGGAAGCCATGGCTGGCGGCTGCGTGGCGCATGAGGGAGACACGGTGGTGGCGCTGGACGCACCGACCGACGGACCTTGAAACAGGTGGGCCTGACACAGCAGCCTGATCGTCAAAAACAGCCAGACTGTCTATGATGGCGGCACGACCCCGGGGGAGGTGAAATGAGTCTGCGCTTGCGCATCCTGCTGCCGGTGCTGGTGGTTTCGCTGTTGCCGCTGCTGCTGATGATGTGGCTGCTGCTCCAGCAGCGCGCCACCACGCTGGAACTGGCCCGCGAACAGCTGGGTGCACGGGCCAGCGACATCGCCGATGACCTGGACGGCAAGATCGCCGGCACCGGCCAGTTACTCTTTGGCTTGGGACGGGTGCCCCTGCTGGGCAGCCAGGACCAGGCCGCCTGCTCGCGCTTCCTGGCCGAAGTGCTCGAAGAACATCCGCAGTACACCGGCTTTCTCACCATCCGGCCCGACGGCACCCTGTACTGCGACTCACTGCGTTCGGGGCGTCAGCTGCAGCTGAAGGATCGCCAGTACTTCCAGCAGGCCCAGACGGCACGCGGTGTGGTGGTGGAGCCGGCGGTGGGCCGGCTGACAGGCAAGTCGGTGCTGCAGATTGCCTACCCGGTACGCGACGAGGCCGGTGCGCTGAAGTACATCCTGCTGGCGTCGCTGGACCTGGACGCCTATGCCCAGCGTGTGCTGCAGGCACAGACCCACACGGGCACCCAGTTCCACCTCTGGAACCATGACGGTTCCTTCAGCCTGAACACCCCCGCCAAGCCCGCACCCGATGCGGTGCTGGCCAGAGACCTGCGGCAGTTCATGCTGGCCGAGGCCTCCAGCCTGACCCAGGCCCTGGGCCAGGGGACCGCCACCCGCATCGGCGCCAAGTCGGTCCTGCCGCGATCCGACAACGCCGACCTGCGCCTGGCCCTGAGCATCGCCGAGGCCGAGCTGGACGAACAGGCCAACCTGCAGTTCCGGCGCGCGGTGACGGGCCTGCTGATTTCGGTGGGTTTCATCATCGCCGTGGCCGTGCTGATGGGCGAGGTGGCGCTGCGGCGGCACTCGGTGCGCATCATGCAGGCCATCGCCCGCATGGATGCGGGCCATGACAACGAGCCGCTGGGACCGCCCTACCCCAAGGGTGAACTGGGCATGGTCATGCAGGCGCTGGACCGCATGGCCATCTCTCTGGACCAGCAGCGGCATGAGATTGCGAACAACACCCGTGCGCTGGAGCGGCAGGCCCGCATCGACCCGCTGACCCATCTGGCCAACCGCCACATGCTGACCGAACGGCTCTGGCAGGCCCTGGACTACGTGCACAAGACGCAGCGCATCGCCGCCGTGCTGATCCTGGACCTGGACCGCTTCAAGACGGTCAACGACAGCCTGGGCCACAGCCAGGGTGATGAGTTGCTGAAAGAGGTTGCGGCCCGGCTCATGCAATCGGTCCGGGAAGGCGACACAGTCGCGCGCCTGGGCGGTGACGAATTTGTGGTGCTGCTCACCGACATGTCGGACGTCGCGGATGTGCAGGCTGTGGCGCAGAAGATCCTGGCCGCGCTGGCCCGTCCCGTGGAGCTGGGGCCGCAGATGCTGTCCATCACCACCAGCTTAGGGATCGCGGTCTGCCCCAAGGATGGCGACACACCCGATGCGCTACTGCAGTACGCCGACACGGCCATGTACCGCGCCAAGGATCAGGGCGGCAATGCCCTGGCGTTTTTCTCGCCCGAGATGCGGCGGGTCATGCTGCAGCGCCTGGAGATGGAGGCCGGCCTGCGGCGGGCGCTGGAACAGGGCGAGCTGAGTCTGCACTACCAGCCCATCATCGACGCGCGCAGCGGACAGGTGATATCGGCCGAGGCCCTGGCGCGCTGGCAACACCCCGAACACGGCTGGATCCCGCCCGCGGAGTTCATCCCGATTGCCGAAGAGAGCGGG